>NZ_KI912680.1:74120-74770 GCF_000519345.1 Deinococcus pimensis DSM 21231 | reverse complement strand
GGTCATCAACCTCAGCCTCGGAAGCGCGGCCCGCTCGAACGTGGTGCAGCAGGCCGTCGCGCGCGCCGCTCGGAAGAACGTGCTGGTGGTGTCGTCCGGCGGCAACGAGAACCGTCCCGCGCTGACGTACCCGGCGGCGGACGCCGACAAGGGCTCGGCGGGCGAGCGGGGCGTCAGCGTCGCGAGCGTCGACGTGACGGGCGTGAAGTCGAGCTTCTCGAACTACGCGCGCGACGTGGAGCTCAGCGCGCCCGGCGAGCGCGTCCTCGGGGCGTACCCTGACGGGCAGGCGGCCGCGTGGAGCGGGACGTCCATGTCGGTGCCGCTCCTGGCGGGCGCCCTCGCGCTCGCCCTCGCGCAGGATCCCGAGCTCGCGCCGAGCGACCTGACGGGCGCGATGCTGGACACCGCCCGCGACCTCTCCGCCCTGCCGGGCAACCGCGCCTACGCGGGCATGCTGGGCAGCGGCGCGCTGGACGTGGACGCCTTCCTGAAACGTAGCCTCGCGCGTCCCGCCGCGTCCCGCTGACGCCACGTTCCCGAAAGGAGCCGCCCGCCCGTGATCGGCCTGGACAGCAGTACCGCCGACCTCCTTCCCGAGCGGGTGGACGCCCTCAACGAGGCGGCCGCCGCGCTCGTCGGACGGGACG
>NZ_KI912680.1:69912-74020 GCF_000519345.1 Deinococcus pimensis DSM 21231 | reverse complement strand
TCTCGCCGCTCACGGAGCGGGCGCGGCGCTGCACCTCGCGCAGGGTCGCGGCGGGGTCCTCGCGCAGGCCGTGCCGGGAGAAGGACTGGCACAGGGAGCGCACGTCGCGCTCGAAGAGGGCGTCGTAGTGGCGGCTCTCGGCGCGCGTCACGACCTGCGGGAAGTCGATGACGACGACGCGGCCCTTGTGCCACAGCAGGTTGTAGGTGCTGTAGTCGCCGTGCGCGAAGCCGAGCCGCAGGAAGCGCGCGAGGATGTCGAGGCTCTGCGTCCACGCGGACCGCGCCTCGTGCGGCGTGAGACGCGCGTCCGAGAGGCGCGGCGCGGGGCCGTGCTCGTCGCCGACGAAGGCCATCACGACGGCGCGGCCCGTCTTGGCGTACTCGCTCGGTTCGGGTCCCACGAGGGGACGCGGGACGGGCAGGCCCGCCTGCCACAGCGTCCAGAGCTGCGCGTACTCGTGCATCACCCACAGGGACTGTTGCATGTTCACTCCGGTGGCGGTGCGCTGACGGATGGCCTTCTCGGCGCGGTCGTCGCCGATCCAGCGTCCGTCGCGGTAGACGGCGTCGTTCTTGAAGGAGCGCACGGCGAGGTCGCGGTAGAGCTTCACCGCGACGAGGCCCTCGGGGCCCTCGGCGAGGTACACGGTGGCCTCCTTGCCGCTCTTGAGCTCACCGAGGAGCGTCGTGACGACGCCCATGGCGTGCAGTTCGTGCAGGCTGCCGTCCGTGAAGGTGGCCTCGCCCGTGTCGTCCTCGTGCTGGAGGTCGTGGACGGAGCGGCGGCCCTGCGGGCGGCGGCGTTCGCGGCGGAAGCGCTCGCGCGTCTCCTCGTGCGTGTCGGCGGGGACGCGCGCCATCAGGCGGGCCCGCCGCTTCGCGTGGGGTTATGGGTGCATGAAGAAACCGTTCGGGTGGAAGGAAGCAAGTTCGACACTCCTGTGGCGCGAGGGCGTGATGGTTCGTCCGGTCACGTGGATGTTCAGGATTTCGATCATTCGCTTCACCTCCTCCCGTGGGCCGCCCTGGGGGGCCCCGGCTGGTACGGCCAGCGTAGGCGATGCGTGCGCCGATTTCGATAGGACATCTGGCTTACGGATCTCACGCCCTCACCGTACGCAAGGGTGGATGACGCGGGCGTGACGGACGAAAGCGGGCGGCGGGGGAACGCTCCCCGCCGCCCGCTTCCTGCCCGGCCGCCTACTTCACCGTCTTGTCGAGGTAGGCGCCGCTGTAGAAGTCGCTCGCCTTGAAGGTCTTCGGGACGCGTCCGCTCGACTGGAGGTAGCCGACCGCGCGGCCCCAGCTCGTCGGGTTGATGTTCCCGTAGAACGCGCCGCCCTTCATCAGCTCCACCGAGGCCTTCATGACGTCGAGCGTGCCGCCCGCCGAGCCCGCGTACGCCTTGCTCGTGGCGATCTGGAAGGCCTTCTGCGGGTTCTGCACCGTGAAGGCCACGCCGCGCTGCGCCGCGCGCACGACCTTGCGCGCCACGGCGTCCGCGAGCGTCTTCTCCGTGCCGATCATCCCGACGCCCACCATCGGGTAGGCCTTCGTGACGTCGAGGGTGTTCGCGGTGACGCCCGCCGCCCTGAGCTGAAGCACGTCGTTGTTGACGTACCCGACGGCGGCGTCCACGCGGCCCGCGCGGACCGCCTCGACCTGCGTGAAGCCGATCGGGGCGAGCTTCACGTCCTTCTCGCCGAGCTTGTTGGCGCTCAGCAGGGCCTGCAGCGCGAAGTAGCTGCTGCCGAAGGTGCCGGGAATGCCGATGGTCCTGCCGCGCAGGTCGGCGGGCGTGTCGATGCCCTTGCCGGGCAGGCTGAACACCGTGACGGGCAGCTTCTGGTACATCGCCATGACGTACTTCACGGGCGCGCCCTGCGACCGCGCGAGGATCGCGTCCTCCGCGTCGCCGACGACGAAGTCCAGCTTGCCCTGCAGCAGGAGCGGCATGAGCTCGCTGACGTAGCCGTGCTGGAACTTCACGTCGAGCCCCTCGCGCTTGAAGTAGCCCTCCTCCTGCGCGACGTAGAAGGGCGCGAACTGCACGTTCGGGATGTACCCGAGGCCGATGTTGATCGTGCGGGCGGACGCGCCGGACACGCCGAGCGCGACCGCGAGGAACAGCAGGGTTCGCTTCATCCCGAGGAGTCTAGGGCAGCGCGTGAGAACACATGGTGGGGCCGTCCGCGTTCCCACGGACGGCCCCCTCCTTCCCCGAACCCTAGTGGCCGGAGTGCTCCTCTCCCCCGCCTCCCTCGCCTCCCGCGCGGACGACGAACTGCAGGGTGAAGGGGCGGAAGGTGGCGCCCGCCTTCGCCTTCCCGGTGAGGACGAGGGTGTACGCGCCCTCCTTCGGGAAGGTGACCGACGCGCCGAGGCGGCGGTCGGCGGTCTTGAGGGCGGGCGTGGAGAGCGCCTTCGCGCCCGCTCTGTAGGACCCCGCGTACACGCTGAGGACGCAGGCGCAGTTGGTGGTGGTGACGGCCTTCCCGCCACGCTGGTTCACCTCGAACCAGGTGGGGTTGGGCTTCGCGACGGCGGGATCGTCGTCGGGTTCGATGTGCAGGAGGGCGCCGACGTCACCGTCACGGACGAGCTCGTGCGCGAGGGCGGCGGTGGGAACGGTGAGGGCGAGCAGGAGCGCGAGTCGCTTCATCGGGAGGATCTCCTCGTGAGGTAGAGGGCGGCGCTGAGGGCGAGCAGGACGGCGGACGTCCACGCGAGCGGCCACAGGCCGAAGTGCACGCCGATCCACGCGCCGTGCAGGGCCGCGAGCAGCGTGGCGGGCGGCCCGAGGCGGTGCAGGGTGCGCCAGTGTCGGCCCAGGCGGCGGATGGCGAAGTTGGTGGAGGTCAGGGCGAGCGGGACGAGCAGCGCGAGCGACACGCCGCCGAGGACGATGCCGCCCTGCATGACGGGCGACAGGAAGGGCAGGTTGTCGAGCCGTCCGGCGAGGGTGTGGCCGAAGGTGTAGGCGGTGTGCAGCAGCGCGTACGCGAAGCCCGCGAGGCCGAGCGCGCGCCGGTACGGCATGAGCCGCAGGCGGCGCGCGGGGAACACGAGCAGCAGCGCGGCGAGGCTGAGCCAGCCGTACACCTCGCCGAGCCGCTGGATCAGCACGGCCGAGTCCGCCGGGTACAGCCGCCGCACGAGCGACTCGGCGCTCGCGGCGACGAACAGCACCAGCCCTGCCTGGACCGCGCCGGGGAGGGGGCGGCGGGCGCTTTCTCTGAGGTCGGTCAGGATGGCGGACACGGGCAGCCTCACTTCACGCTGATCTTGCTGGCGGGCGTCTCGGTGCTGCTGTCGTCCCAGGCGACGACGCTGCCGTCGGCGTACTTCTGGTAGACCTTCCACGCGAGCGTGCCCGTGTCGGCGGGGTTGGTCGCCTGGAAGTAGAAGCGCATGAACTCCTCGGGGGCGACGCGGCCGCGCCACGTGACGGCGGTGACGTTGCCGCTCGCGTCACGCTCGACGGTGCGCACGAAGCCGCTGACGGGCATGAAGCGGCTGATCTTGAGGCCGGCGGGGACGACCAGGCGGATCTCGGTGGTCGCGACGGGCTTCTCGGTGGGGACCTGCAGGCGGTACGTCTCGCTCTTGCCCGCGAGGGTCTCGCTGGCGCCCGTCTCGGTCTTGACGGTGGCGTGGGCGAGGGCGAACGAGGCGAGGACGGCGGCGGTCAGGGACAGGACTCTACGCATGTGGGTGCTCCTTGAGGACGTGAGGGGACGGTGCCCTGGCGGGCAGGGCGTCTCAGACGATCGTCAGGGAGCGGGGCGGCCCGCGTGCCGTGGCGCGCAGCGTGGTGGCGCGCGCCTGGACGTGGGGCTCGCGGGCGGTGGGCGCGCGGGGCCTCTGGGCGTTCGGGCGCGTCGCCTCGCGCGGGTGGTCGGGCGTGGTGGGCTGGCTGCTGGTGCAGTCGTGCCGGTCGCCGTGATCGTGCGTGGTCGCGGGGACGCTCGCGGCGGGCGACCCGTCCGGGCAGGTGGCGCCGTGATGGTGACCGTGCGCGGCACCCACGGGCGTCACCATGGACACGAGCGTCAGGCCGGAGTGCCCGAGGTGCAGGCCGGGCTGCGCGAGCAGCAGCACGGTCG
>NZ_KI912680.1:68896-69812 GCF_000519345.1 Deinococcus pimensis DSM 21231 | reverse complement strand
CGCGGCTCGCGCGGGGATCGAAGAGCAGCAGCATCGCGCCGTCCGCGCGCAGGAAGAGGTGCCGTCCCGGCGCGCGCCCGTGCACCTCGAAGCCCAGCAGGTCCACGTAGAAGCGCTCGGCCGCGGCGAGGTCGTCGACGTACAGGCAGGTCTCCAGGAGGCGCATCAGAGGCGCGGGAGGTCCGTGACGGTGCGCTCGCCGCCCGCCGTGCCCGTATTCACGGTGCTGGCGGGCTCGAAGAGGACCACCCAGGTCTCCTCCTCGCAGACGGGCAGGTGCTCCACGCCGCGCGGCACGACGATCAGCTCGCCCGGACCGAGGGTCTGCTCGCCGTCACGGAAGCGCAGCGTGAGGCGGCCCCGCACCACCCAGAAGAGCTCGTCCTCGTGCTCGTGCGCGTGCCAGACGAACTCACCCTGGAGCCGCGCGACCTTCACGTGCTGCCCGTTGAGCTCCGCGACGATCCTCGGGGACCACGTCTCCTCGAACTGCGCGAACTTCTCCTCGACGTTGACCTTGCGCATGCCCCAGTATGCGCGGGCTCAGGGCTCGCGCGAGAGGTACAGGTACTCCTCGCGGAAGCCCTCGCGGGCGTAGAAGGCGCGGGCGCGGGCGTTCGCGGCGTTCACCTTGAGGCCCAGCTCGGGGGCGCCGACCTCCCGCGCGAAGGCGCGCGCGTCGTCCATCAGGGCGCGCGCCACGCCGAGCCCCTTGGCGGCCTCGCTCACGGCGAGGTCCTTCACGAACACGCCGGGGTTCTCCGGCGGGCCGTAGAGCAGCGTGAGGCCGAGCGGCGTGCCCGCGTGGTCCTCCGCGACGGTGACGCGCGTGCCGGGCTCCGGATCGTGCAGGGCGCGCGAGAAGAGCTCCGCGTAGCCGCGCAGGGCGTCGGCGCGATCGCGCCACTCGGGCAGG
>NZ_KI912680.1:68443-68796 GCF_000519345.1 Deinococcus pimensis DSM 21231 | reverse complement strand
GGGCGTCGGCGCGATCGCGCCACTCGGGCAGGTGCGCCACGAGCCTCGGCGCGAGGCTCAGCATGAAGGCGAGGTCCTCCGGTCCGGCGCGGCGCAGGCGGACGGCGGCGAGGGTCATCGGGACGCTCCGGCGGGCACGAGGAAGTCCAGCAGCAGCGCGCTCACCTCGTCGGGCCGTTCGAGCTGCGGGAGGTGCGCCGTCCCCGTGACGACGTGGCGGCGCGCGCCGGGAATGGAGCGCGCGAGGTGCTCGCCCCGCTCGGGAACGTGCGGCACGTCGAGGTCGCCCCACACGACGAGGGTGGGGGCGCGCACCTCGTTCAGGCGGTCCCAGGCGGGAGGGCGCGCGGGCT
>NZ_KI912680.1:65216-68343 GCF_000519345.1 Deinococcus pimensis DSM 21231 | reverse complement strand
GGGCGCGTCACGCGGTCTTCCCTTCCGGCGCGCCCGCGCCCGTGCGGGGCCGCCCGAGGGTGTTGACGAGCACGACGCCCGCGAGCGCGACCCCGCCGCCGACGAGGCTCACGAGACCCGGCACCTCCCCGAGCCACACCCAGCCGATCAGGATCGCGAGGACGGGCGAGACGTACAGGAAGCTGGTGGTGCGGCTCGGTCCGACGCGGGAGAGCGCGTACGTCCACGTGAGGTACGCGAGCGCCGCCGGGAACAGCCCGATGTAGATCACGGCGAGGTGCGCGCCCAGCGGCGCCCGCGCGAGTTCCGTCCCGAAGCCCGGCAGGAACACCAGCAGGGGCAGCGTGCCGAGGATGAGGCTGTACACGGTGAAGCGCAGCGAGCCGACGCGGCGCACGACGTCGCGCTGGAAGACGAAGTACAGGCTCGTGACGAGCGCGGCGAGCAGGATCAGGAGCGCGCCGCGCGTGAACTCCACGCTCTCGCCGCGTCCCAGCACGATCAGCGTGACGCCCGCGAGGCTCACGAGCGTGCCGAGCCAGCCGACGGCGGTGAGGCGGTCACCCATGAAGGTGGTGGACAGGAGCGCCGTGATGACGGGACCCGCCGCGATGATGAGGCTGGCCGTCCCGGCGGGCACCGTGACCTCGCCGTAGTTCAGCGCGAGGTGGTAGGTGGTGATGCCGAGCAGCGAGAGGCCGAAGATCCGGGCGAGGTCGCGCGGCGGCGGGGGCGGCAGGCGCCGCGCGAGCGCGTACACCCCGAGCGCGACGGACGCGACGAGGAAGCGGTACAGGGTGAGGTGCGCCGGTCCGAACGCCTCGAGTCCGGCGCGGATCCCGGCGAAGGCCGACGCCCAGAACACGATCGTCACGACGATGGCGGTGAGGCTCAGGGCGTCCATATCCGCTCAGGCTACCGCAAACGGCGCGGGCGGTTTCAGCGCCGACGCGCGTTCCCGGTGGGGCGCGTGGGGCGTTCTTGGGCGTGCGTTCACCTGAAGTGTCCCTCAAAGCACGATGGCGCGGCCCACACGCCGTCGCCACGGGGGATTCCGAGAATGGCGGTACGGACACGGGACGGCGTCCGCCGTCCCCACGTAGATCGGAGGTCGCGATGAAGCCGGAAGACATTCGTGAGCACCTGATGGTGCACGCCCGCGGGTCGGGCAGCATGGGCGGCGCGCCGGGCGTGCACGTCGGCACGGTCGACCGCGTCGAGGGCAATTACGTGAAATTGACGCGCAACGACGCGCCCGACGGGCGTCACCACTGGATTCCGCTGAGCTGGGTGGAGCGCGCCGACGAGCGCGCGGTGTACCTCAGCAAGACCGCCGACGAGTTCCGTCAGGGCGCCATGACCCGCAACCCGCAGGAGGACGCCTCCTCGGCCATGGGCGCGGGCTCGGCCGCCGCGAGCGGACACGTGGCGGGCGGGACGGGCACGTCCTACGGCAGCCTGACGGGCGGCGCCACCACGAACTCCACGGAGGACGTGCAGAGCCGCGGCGCGGACGCGGGCACGGGCATCTTCGGGCGTCTGCCGTCGGAGTACGGCGGGACGCTCGACGGCCGCGATCCCCTCTCGGAGGACGTCGCGGCCGGCAGCACCGGCATGGGCTCGGGCCTCGCGAGTTCGGGCGGCTCCATGCTGAGCGACCGCGAGATCGACCGGACCGGCGCGGACTCCCCGATGGGCGACCGCGCCTCGACGGGCCTCGGGAATCCGAACGCGGGCGGCACGACGGACACGTACACCGCGGCGGGCGTGGGGAACACCACGTCCGACCGTGAGCTGATGAGCGGCGCGGGCGCCGCCTCGGGGGACTTCATGGACAGGAACGCGAACACGGGCGCGAGCGGCAACGTGAGCGGGCAGGACGGCGACGAGAAGCGGCACGTCGGGCAGGGCACGCGCGGCCTGAACGCCGACCGCGACGAGAACGTGGCGGGCAACGTCAGCCGCGGCGCCATGGAGGACCGTGACAACAGCAACCTCCAGGGCACCGTGCAGGGCATGGAGGCGTACGACAACAGCTACAGCGGCGGTTCCGCCGCGATGCCCTCGGCGGGCGGGAGCGCCGCGACGCCGGAGAGCACCATGAACACGAACCTCGACCCGGCCCTCGCGGGCAGCGACTTCGACCGCGACGCGATGGGGCAGGCGGTGGACAACCGCTCGGACGACGGCGCCGAGAACGACGAGGGCCGTCACGGCTGAAGGGCCGGCCCGGTTCATAGCGCCTTATGTCACGTTTCGCGGGGCGCGGACGGGCCGAAACTACGGTCAACCCGGTTCCGTCGCCCGCGCGGGCGGTAGGGTCGGGAGACGAATCTCGGAAACCATTCACGTAGGGCTCTCGTCCTGATCCTGGGAGGAAACATCATGGAAACCAACGTCAGCAACAACGAACGGCTCATCAGCGGTGTCGGAGGCGGTCTGCTCGCGCTCGCGGGTCTGCGCCGCGGCGGTCCCCTCGGCCTGCTGCTCGCGGCGGCGGGCGGCTACCTCGTGTTCCGCGCGGCGAGCGGTCACGATCCCGCGTACGCGGCGGCGGGCATGAACACCGCGTCGGCGGGCGCGGCGAGCAGCAAGCCGATCTTCGTGGAGCACAGCGTCGTCGTGGACCGTCCTGCTGCGGACGTGTACGCGTACTGGCGCAAGCTGGAAAACCTGCCGCGCATCATGAGCCACCTCGAGAGCGTCACGGAGCTCGACGAGCGCCGCTCGCGCTGGGTCGCGAAGGCTCCGCTGGGCACGCACGTGGAGTGGGAGGCGGAGATCGTGAACGACAAGCCGGGCGAGCGCATCGGCTGGCACTCCCTGCCGGGCGCCACGGTGGACAACGCGGGCAGCGTGCAGTTCGAGAGCCTGCCGGGCGGCTCGACGCGCGTGCACGTCGCGCTGTCGTACCGTCCGCCCGCCGGTCAGCTCGGCGCGGCCGTCGCGAAGCTCTTCGGTGAGGAGCCCAGCCAGCAGATCGCGGACGACCTCCAGAACTTCAAGCGCACCTTCGAGAGCGGCGAGGCGCAGCAGAAGGGCACCGGCACGGCGAGCACGCCGGGCGCGGCGGGCGGCACGACGCCCAAGTCCAACTAGGATCCTCGGAAGCGGCGGGAAGCTCACG
>NZ_KI912680.1:64511-65116 GCF_000519345.1 Deinococcus pimensis DSM 21231 | reverse complement strand
CAGGGCGCGCAGTTCGGCCTCCAGCCCGTCGGTGTAGGCGCTCACGCGGCCCGAGCGGCTGGTGTCGACGACCTTCACGAGCCGTCCGTCACGCATGACGGCGACGCGGTCCGCGAGGAAGACGGCCTCGCGGATGGAGTGCGTCACGAGGACGGTGGTGCGGCCCGTCTTGTCGTGCAGGTGCTTGAGCTCGTTGTTGAAGCGCTCCCGGACGAGCGCGTCGAGCGCGGCGAAGGGCTCGTCGAGCAGCAGGATGTCGCTCGACTGCGCCAGCGCCCGCGCGAGCGCCACGCGGGCGCGCATGCCGCCGGAGAGCTGGCTGGGGTAGAGGTGCGCGAAGCCGCGCATGCCGACCTGATCGAGCGCCTCGGGAGCGCTGAGGCCGTGCCCGGCGATGGCGCGCGGCAGTTCGACGTTCTGCAGGACGCTGCGCCACGGCAGCAGACGGTAGTCCTGGAAGACGAACGCGGGCGGCTCGGTGACCCGGACGCTGCCCGCGCGCGGCGCGAGGAGTCCGCCGATGACGCGCAGCAGGGTGCTCTTGCCGCCGCCGCTGGGCCCGACGATCGCGAGGAGCTCCCCGCGCCGCACGTCGAGGTCCACGC
>NZ_KI912680.1:58862-64411 GCF_000519345.1 Deinococcus pimensis DSM 21231 | reverse complement strand
GTCTCGATGCCCGAAGGCATCTTCGTGAGTCTGGAGTCACTCGGGGGAGTGACCGCTCACACCACCCTGTCGGGTGGCCCTCCCGTCGCTGTTCTTCTCGCACCTTGTCATGCACCCCGTGCTCGCTTTCGCCAGCACCGCCTCAACCGAGGCTCAAAAAGAATAGACCAACCACGCGAGACTGTCAAGACAAGCGCCACCGGGCCGGAGGAGGAACGATATAGTGGGCGGAGCTCAAGCTCCGGCGACCCCGGACGGCCAGGAGCGCCACCTATGGAAGAAGAACTCAGCCTTCGCGATATCGCAGACGTCCTGGGTCGTTACCGGACGCTTCTGATCGTCACGCCCCTGCTCCTCGCGGCGGCAGCCGTCGGGGCCGTCAGCGTCCTGCCGAAGACCTACACCGCCGAGACCATCGTCGCCGTCAACGCCTCCGCCGCCGTCCAGACGCCCGGTGGACAGAACGGCCCACCGAACGGGGCGCGCAGCGTCGTCGTCGATCCCGCCCGTCTTCCGAACGCCGCGTCGCTCGCGAGCGGCTTCACGGCCGCCGCGCCCGACCTGCTGTCGGACGCGTGGAACACCACTCCCGAGAACGTGCCGAGCGCCCTGGCGGTCACCAAGGAGGACTCGTCCTCCACCGTCACCATCCGTGCCTCCGCGTCCACGCCCGCGCAGGCGCAGACTCGCGCGGCGCTCGCCGCCGACCGCTTCGGCAAGTACGTCGGCAGCATCGTCGGCAGGACGATCACGAAGGAGTACCGCGCCGCCCTGCAGGACGTCCAGCTCGACGTGAACAGCAACCGGGCGACGCTCGCGACGCTGCGCGAACGTCTCGGGGACACCCCGCAGATCCTTCAGGGTCGTGGCCAGCCCTCCGGACGAACCGCCGCGGCGGGTGCCGGACTCGACGCGAGGTTCACCGGCAGCAGTGACCAGCCCACCAACCCGGCCTACGCCGTCCTCGCCGTGAGGATCGCCGAGGTGGAGACCGCCCTCGCCGACAACGAGGCCTTCGCCGGCCGCCTGCGCGCCGTTCTCTCCGACGCGGCCGGTCTCTCCGCGCTGGCCGGTCGGTACGTCCAGCCGACCCTCCTCGCCTCCCCGCAACGCCCGGTCCGTCCGGACGGTCCGGGGCGCGCGGTGGTGGCGGTGATCGCGCTGCTGCTCGGCCTGTTCCTGGCCACGCTGCTCGCCTTCGTGCTCAACGCCCTGCGGCGTCCCGCCCCGACGAACGCGAACGGCCGGCTGCCCGTCGGCGTCCGACAGGGCGACTGAGTTCAACCCACGCTGTCCAGACAGGAGGGCGCGCTCTTCACGCGTCCTCCTGCGTCCGTCTCTAGACTGGTCAGGTGAGCCTCGTCGCCCCCCAGCCCTTCACGCGTCTCGAACGGTTCCTGCGTGACGTGCTCGGCGAGGGCGGCGCCACCCTTCTCCACGAGGACCCACCCGCGCCCGCGCGGCTCGTGGAGGTCGACGAGCTCGGCTGGTCACGGGCGGTCCGCGCGGGCTTCCGCTTCCCGCAGGCCTTCAGTCATCAGGCGGAGGTCTACCGCCTCCTCGACCGCGGCGAGCACGTCATCGTCACGACGCCCACCGCGTCCGGCAAGACGGGCGCCATCTTCCCCGCCGTCTTCGAGGGCCTCACCCGCGAGCCCGACGCCACGGCCCTGTTCGTCTACCCGCTCGTGGCGCTCGGGCAGGACCAGCGCGAGAAGCTCGAGGAGTTCCGCGAGCTCGGCGCCTTCCCGTGGCGCGTCGGGGCCTTCCAGGGCGCCGCGCGCGCCGAGGCCGTCTTCGCGCCGGGCGTGCGCATGGTGACCGCCACGCCCGACAAGCTCCACTGGAGCCTCACGAACCCCGCCGTGCACCGCTTCCTGTCCACGCTGCGCTTCCTCGTCCTCGACGAGGCGCACACGTACCGTGGCGGCTTCGGCAGCGAGGTCGCGGGAATGCTGCGCCGCCTGCTGGGGCTCGCGCGGGCCCTCGGCGCGGACCCTCGCGTCGTGCTGTCCACCGCCACCATCGGCAACCCCGTGGAGTTCGCGCGCGAGCTCGTGGACGTCACGCCCGTCCTCGTGAGCGAGTCGGGTGCGCGGCGGCACGGGAAGCGCTACTACCTCGCGGACCACAAGGGCCAGCCGCGCCGCTTCTGGGACGCCGTGATGTCCGCGAGCCTCGCGCACGACCTCAAGACCCTCGCGTTCTTCCGGGGCCGCTCGCGCGCCTCGCGGCTGCACTCCGCCTACCGGCGCCACGCGCTCTACGGACGCGCCTCACACCTCTACATGTCCGGCACCAGCGACCGCGAGGGGCGCCTCGGAGACTTTCGCCGCGCCGGAAGCGGCGTGATGTTCGCCACGAACGCCCTGGAGGCGGGCGTGGACATCGGGGACCTGGAGGTCGTCATCCTCGACGGCTACCCGGGGTCGCGCATGGCGTTCCGGCAGATGGCGGGCCGCGCGGGCCGCGTCGCGCCGGGCCTCGTGCTGTTCATGCCCGCCCTCGACGAGCGCGGTCTCCCCCATCCCGTCGACGCGTTCTACAGCAACACCCAGAACTTCCGCGAGCTGATCGGCGGGGACATCGAGAAGGCCGTCGTGGCGCACGACAACCCCTTCCTCGCGCCCCGTCACGCCGCGCGGCGCGAGGAGGAGCTCGCCAGCGCGGGCCTGCGCGGGCCCGCGCCGCGCTCGCGCTACTGGAACCTGCGCGGTGAGGCCGGACGGTCCTACACGGTCGTGGACGTCCGCGACTGGGAGGCGCGCGGCGCGGCGGCCCTCGCGGGGGCGCTCGAACAGCCCGGCGAGCACTACGCCCTCACCGAGAAGCACGTCGGCGCGGTCTTCACGCTCGAAGGGCACGGCTACCGGGTGGTGCGCTGGGAGCAGCACGACGCGGGCACCGCCATCCTCGTGGAGCCTCACCCCGCCGAGAACATGTTCACGCGCGGCCTGCACACCGTCGAGGTCCGTCCACAGCAGATGGGCCCCTGGACGCGCCGGGGCCCCGTCGCCTTCCGCTACGGCGACGTGATCGTGACGCGCCGCTACACCGGCTACGCCCTCATGCGGCAGGTGTTCGGTCGGGCCTGCGTGAAGTGCGACCGCGAGCCCGGCCTGCACGAACGTGTCTGCCGCGACTGCGGCGGACGCATCGCGGACCGCATGCAGGACCAGAAGGTCTCCGAGCACGACTTCGAGGCGGTCGTGGAACTCCCCCCCATGCGCACCACCGCGCTGGAGGTCGGCGTGAACGCCACGGGCGGCGCCGCGCACACCCTCGAACACCTCCTGCAGCGCGTCATTCCCGAGCGTGTCGCGTGCGACGAGAACGACCTCGGCGGCGCCTTCCGGAGGGAGCGCGACAACTACTTCTTCCTCTACGACGACTGGCAGGGCGGCCTGGGCGTCACGCGCCGCGCGTACGAGCAGATGGACGACCTGCTGCGCCGCGCCCTGACGCTGGCCGCGAAGACCTGCTGCGAGCACGGTTGCTACGAGTGCACCGCCGCGTCGCGCTGCGCGAGTCCCTTCCTGGAGAGCGGCGAGCGCCGCCCCACCGACAAGAAGGGCGCGCGCGCCGTCCTCGCGGAAGCGCTCGGCGTGACGCCCGAGGACCTGCCCGCGCCCCCCGAGGGCGCCGCGC
The DNA here is from genome assembly GCF_000519345.1 of Deinococcus pimensis DSM 21231. Taxonomy (GTDB): domain Bacteria; phylum Deinococcota; class Deinococci; order Deinococcales; family Deinococcaceae; genus Deinococcus_A; species Deinococcus_A pimensis. The sequence goes on along the minus strand of NZ_KI912680.1, from coordinate 60,763 downwards.
CGACCGCGCGTCCCGACGACTGGCTCTCCTCCGCGCGGGTCCTGCTGGAACTGCACGGCCTGAGCCTCACCGAGGTCAGCGCGAAGCTCGGCGTGCCCTCCCGGGACCTGCAGCGGGCGCTGGGCGCCGCCACGCCCCTGAAGCTCCGTCACGCGAAGTTCGGGGTGGGCACCCTGCTCGGCGCGAGCGGCGCGGGCGAGCGGCGCGAGGCGCTCGTGTACTTTCCCGGCTTCGGCCAGAAGCGCCTCCTGCTGTCGCACGCCGTGCTGGACGTCGTCGAGGAGGAATAACCGTCCATGAGGGTCCGCTCAAGACCTCTTTGACGGCGCCCGGCGGGCAGCATATGATGACGTGACGCGACCGGCGCGCGTTCCTCACGGAGCGCCTCCGGCCAGTGGCCGCGCCCGCGGCACCCCACCCTGGCGACCGCCCCACAAGGCGGATGGCCCCGAGGTATTCATGGAAGTCGTCACGCGCGTACCCCCCCACAACAACGACGCCGAGGTCTCCGTTCTCGGCTCCATCCTGCTCGACAACGACGCCCTCCTCCAGCTCGGCGACAGCGTCACGTCGGACATGTTCTACCGAGAGGGGCACCGCAAGATCTTCACCGCCATGCGCGGCCTGCACGAACGGGGCGAACCCGTCGACCTCGTCACCCTCACGGACGAGCTCAGACGCGTCAACCAGCTCGACGAGATCGGCGGGATCAGCTACCTCATCGGCCTCTCGGAGCACGTGCCCACCGCCGCGTACGCCGAGACGTACGCCCGCATCGTGCAGGAGAAGTTCACGCTGCGCCAGCTCATCGGCGCGAGCGGCAAGGTCATGCAGATGGCCTACGAGGGCCAGCTTCCCCTCGAGGACCTCCTCGACAAGTCCCAGAAGCTCGTCTTCGACGTCGCGCAGCAGAAGAAGAACGAGGAGTTCAAGCACATGAGCTCCGTCGTCCACGAGACCTTCGAGTTCATCACGAACATGCACGCCTCCGGTGGCATCGGCGAGGGCATCCGCACGCACTTCAAGGACCTCGACGAGCAGACCAACGGTCTCCAGAAGGGCGGCCTCGTGGTGCTCGCGGCGCGTCCCTCGATGGGAAAGACGGCCTTCGCGCTCAGCATCGCGCAGAACGTCGCGTTGCGCGGTGACGGGAAGGCCGTGATGGTGTTCAGCCTGGAGATGCCGGCGGTGCAGCTGGCGCTGCGCATGCTGTGCTCGGAGGCGCGGGTGGACATGAACCGGGTGCGGTCGGGTCAGCTCAACGAGCGGGACTTCGAGCGGCTCGCGAACGCGGCGGGCCGCATGGCGGAGGCGCCGATGGTCATCGACGACGAGCCGGACCTGACCCTGAACGACCTGCGCAGCAAGTGCCGCAAGGTGATCGCGCAGTACGGGAACCTCGGGCTGATCGTCATCGACTACCTGCAGCTGATGAGCGGCAGCAAGGGCGGCGGGGGCGGCAACGAGAACCGGCAGCAGGAGATCAGCGCGATCTCACGCGGGCTGAAGCAGATCGCGCGTGAGCTGGACGTGCCGGTGATCGTGCTGTCGCAGCTGTCGCGCGCGGTGGAGCAGCGTCCGAATCACCGTCCGATGCTGTCGGACCTCAGAGAATCGGGCGCGATCGAGCAGGACGCGGACATCGTGATGTTCATCTACCGCGACGAGTACTACAACAAGGAGACGGATCAGCAGGGCGTCGCGGAGATCATCATCGGCAAGCAGCGCAACGGTCCGGTGGGCACGGTGAAGCTGCAGTTCCACAGTCAGCACGTGCGCTTCAACGATCTCGTCACGGAGGGCGTCTGATGACGGCGCCCGTGAAGGCCGCGGCGCGTCGTCGTCGTCGCCGTCGTGGCGGGGGCGGTGGGGGCGCCGCGAAGCCTCAGGCGGCGCCCGCG
>NZ_KI912680.1:36177-58762 GCF_000519345.1 Deinococcus pimensis DSM 21231 | reverse complement strand
GCGCGCGTCGAGCGGCGAGGAGCACGACCGTCCCCTCGCGGAGGCCGTGATGGCGCTCGCGCAGCCGAACCTGCGGCACCTGCGCGGCACCGTCATCGAGGTGCCCATGCCCGCCGCGCCGCGCGAACGCCCCCTGGACTTCTTCAACCGCTGACATGCGCTGCCCCTACTGCTCCGCGCCCGACAGCAAGGTCGTCAACTCCCGCCCCAGCGACGAGGGCGGCGCCATCCGCCGCCGCCGCGAGTGCCTCTCGTGCGGGCGGCGCTTCACCACCTACGAACGGGCGCAGCTCGAACCCCTGATGGTCGTCAAGCGTGACGGGCGCCGCGAGGCCTTCAACCCGGACAAGCTGCTGCGCGGCCTGCTGCTCGCCACGGAGAAGCGTCCCGTCCGCGAGGAGACGCTGCGGGCCTTCGCGTACGGCTTCGAGGACGAGATCGGTCAGGCCGAGATCGGCAGCAGCGAGATCGGCAAGAAGGCCATGAACTTCCTGCGGCCCATCGACGAGGTCGCCTACATCCGCTTCGCGAGCGTCTACCGCGACTTCGACAGCCTGGAGCGCTTCATCGAGGAGATTCGCGGCCTCAAGGACGGCTGAGCCTTCCAACATCACGCGCCCCTCCCGGACGGCCAGACTGACCTTCCGGGAGGTTCGTTTTGACGGGAGCACTGACGGCGGGACTGTGGGGCCTTCTGGGCGGCGGGGCGCTCGTGCTGGGCGCGCTGCTGGGGCTGTACCTGCGTGTGGGGCAGCGGCTGGTGTCGTCCGTGATGGCGGTCGGGGCGGGCGTGCTGGTGTCCGCCGTGGCCTTCGACCTGATGGACGAGTCGTACCGTCGGGGCGGCATCGACGCGGCGTCGCTGGGCCTCGTGGCGGGCGCGCTGGTGTACTTCGCGGTGGACCTGCTGCTCACGCGGGGCGGCGCGAAGCACCGCAAGCGGTCGGGCGGGCAGCAGGAGACGAGCGACTCGGCGGGCATGGCGATCTTCGCGGGTTCGCTGCTCGACGGCATCCCGGAGTCCCTCGCGATCGGCGTGAGCCTCCTCGCGGGCGGCGGCGTGAGCTGGGTGTTCGTCGCGGCGGTGTTCCTCAGCAACGTCCCGGAGGGTCTGTCGGGCGCGGCGGGCATGAAGCGCTCGGGGCGCTCCGCGCGGTACGTGCTGGGCCTGTGGGTGACGGTGGCGCTCGTGTCGGGCGTCTCGGCGATGCTGGGGTACGTGCTGCTGCGCGGCGCGGACCCGAACGTCGTGGCGGGCATCCAGTCGTTCGCGGCGGGCGCGGTCCTCGCGATGCTGGCGAGCACGATGATGCCCGAGGCGTACGAGGAGGGCGGCGCGTTCGTGGGCGTCCTGACGGCGCTGGGCTTCCTCGTGGCGTTCGTGCTGGGCAAGATCGGGTGAGGTGAGCCGAAAGGCGGACGCGGCGCTCCCGCGCGTGCGTCACAATGTGCGCTCATGGACCCCCTCGCGCAGGCTCAGCTCACGCCCGACGTGCTCTCGGAGGTCGCCGCCCGCTTCGGCGCGCGGCCCGAGGGCCTCACGCAGCTCGGCAGCTTCGAGAACGCCGTCTACGCCTTCGAGTCCGCCGAGGGGCCGCGCGTGCTGCGTCTCGTGCACTCCTCGCACCGGACGCGGGCGGGGGTGCGCGCCGAGCTGCACTGGCTCGCCTTCCTGGAGGGCGCGGGTCTGAGCGTGGCCGGGCCGCACCCGTCCCTGGCGGGCGAACTCGTGGAGTCCGTCGTGGCGGCGGACGGCAGCGCGTTCCACGCGTCGTCGTTCACCCGCGCGCCCGGCGAGCGCGCCGCGCCGCACGAGCTCACGGGGGACGTGGTGCGCGCGTGGGGCGCCCTGCTGGGCCGCCTGCGCGTCCTGACCGGGACGTACGTGCCGGAGGACCCGCGGGGCCGTCCCGACTGGACCGAGGACCCGTACCACGTCACGCGTCACGCGTACGCGCACCTCGTGGAGCCCGGTGTGATGGAACGCTACGACGCCCTCGTGGAGCGCCTCGCGTCGGCGCCGCGAGGTTCGGGCTCGTACGGTCTCGTGCACGGGGACGCGCACCCCGGCAACTTCCACCTCTCGCGGCGCGAGGACGGCTCTCCTCTCGTCACGCTCTTCGACTTCGACGACGCCGCGCGCAACTTCCACGCGCAGGACGTCGCGATGGCCGTGTACTACGGCCTGTGGAACGTCCCGGAAGGAGAGGACCGCGCGGCCTTCGCGCGGCGCTTCCTCACGGACCTGCTCGAAGGGTACCGGGAGCACGCGGAACTCCCGGCGGAGGACCTCGCGCTCGTGCCGGACCTGCTCAAGCTGCGCGAGGTGATGCTGTACGTGGTGCTGCACCGCCACCTCGACATGCAGAACCTCGACGAGGGTCAGCGGCTCCTCGTGGAGGGCGTGCGCCGGGGCGCGACGTCGGACGAACCCTACGTGGACCTCGACTTCACCGAGTTCTCGCGCGCCGCGCCTATGCTGGGCGAATGACCGAACCCATCATCACCGACACCCCGACCGACGAGGCGCGTCTGCCCGTGGCGGTCGTCTCCCCGCGCGGCGCCTCCCGCCTGCGTGAGGGGCACCTGTGGGTGTACCGCTCCGACACGGTCGAACTGCCCTTCGAGGCGGGCGTGTACCGGGTGCAGGACACGCGTGGCCGCCGTCTGGGGTGGGCGCTCGTGAATCCCGCGAGCGAGATCAGCGTGCGGCTCCTCACCCGTGAGGACGCGCCCGCGGACGAGGCGTTCCTGCGTGCCCGCCTGCACGCCGCGATCGACTTCCGCGAGTCCCTCGGCATCGACGCGGACGGGTACCGCGTCGTGCACGCCGAGGCGGACGGCCTGCCCGGCCTCGTCGTGGACCGCTACGCGGACGTGCTGGTCGTGCAGAACGGCACGGCGGCCCTCGAACCCCACCTGCCCGCCCTCGTGGAGGTCCTCGTGGAGCGCTTTTCCCCGCGCGGCGTCCTCGCGCGGCACGAGGGGCGTGTCCGCACGCTGGAGGGCCTGCCGACGGGCACGTCCGTCCTGTACGGCGACGTGCCCGACACGGTGGAGGTGCGCGAGCGCGGCACGCACGGGGACGTGCGCTACCTCGTGGAGCCCTGGCGGGGTCAGAAGACGGGCTCCTTCCTCGACCAGCGCGAGAACCGCGCGCTGCTCGGAGCTCACGCACGGGGCGAGGCGCTCGACGTGTTCTCCTACCACGGCTCGTTCGGGCTGCACCTCGCGCCCCGCGCCCGGCACGTGGAGCTCATCGACTCGTCGGAGTCGGCGCTCGCGCGCGCGCGGGAGAACATGCTCCTCAACGGGCACGCGAACGTGACGTACACGGAGGCGAACGCCTTCGACCGCCTGCGCGAGCTGGAGGCGGCGGGCCGCTCGTACGCCACCATCAGCCTCGACCCGCCCGCGCTCGCCAAGACCCGTCGGGACCTGCAGAACGCGTACGGCGCGTACAAGGAGCTCAACCTGCGCTGCCTCAAGCTGCTGGAGCCGGGCGGCGTGATGGCCACGACCAGCTGCTCCTTCCACGTGTCCGAGGGGGACTTCTACGCGATGGTGCAGGACGCCGCCGCCGACGCGCGCGTGCGGGTGCGGGTGCTGGCGCGGCGCGGGGGGGCGTCCGACCACCCGGAGCTGCTCGGCGTGCCCGAGACGCGCTACCTGAAGTTCGCGCTGCTCCAGCGTACCGAGTGAGGCCGGCGGGGGCGCTATCATGACGTCATGACCGACGACGCCACGCCCCTGCCGCCGGACCTCGCCGAGCAGCTCGAGAGCCTCGGGGGGCACCTCGTGTGGCGCGTCGGGAAGCACGAGTCGGGCGACGAGGTCGTCGTGAGGCTCGGGTACGCGTCGGCCACGCCGCGCTTCGCGCACCTGCCGAGGCTGCGCGGCGCGAGCGACGCGGAACTGCGCGAGGCGCTGGAGCAGGGCACCATCCTGATCGAGTGGGTCGACTGATGACGCCGCGCGCTCCCGGCGGGGTCGCCGCTTGATCTTCGAGGCGTCCCAGGACTTCCGGCTGCCCTTCCCCGGTGACGAGGCGTCCGCGCTGGCGTTCCTGCGCGACCCCGGACGCAGCCTGAGCCGCGTGCGCTTCCTGCGCGGCCTGAGCTTCGACGGGACGGTCGTGCGGGCCGAGCTGATCGTGAACGTCCCCATGATGGGCGAGGTGACCCTGCCCTTCGAGAGCGAGGTCGTGCCGACCCCTCGGGGCGCGCGTCTCGTGCCGCGCGAGCTGTCGGGCCGCGCGTGGGCCGCCGTGGACGGCGACGGCGACGCCACGGACGGCGAACTGCGCTACCGCCTCACGCTGCGCGCGCACCTCGACCTGCCCGGCCCGGAGAAGTGGGGCGGCGCGGCCTTCGAGAAGATGTTCCACGCGGCGGCCGCGCGCACCCTCGACCGGGTCGCGCGCGACTTTCCCGAGGGCGTGCGGGCCGCCGCGAGCGAGTGATCAGCCGCCCGTGAGGGCCCGCCACACGAGGAACGCGACGAGCACGAGCGCGGCGATGCCGAGCAGGCGCAGCGCGAGACCCACCACGAAGCGCAGCACGGCGAGGGCGAGCAGAATCCCGACGATCCACGGGAGCCAGGGCAGCAGGGCGTCCATGGCGGTCATTGTCGCGCACCGCCCGCGAAAGGGAACGTCCTTACCAACTCGGCGCGCGCCAGGGTGTTAACTCGTGAGCGTCATTCCAGATTCACGGAGGTCATCGTCATGCGCATCCAGTTCCTCGGGCATTCCGCCTTCCTGATCGAGACGGGCGACCACCGCGTCCTGATCGACCCGTTCATCCAGGGCAACCCCAGGAGCCCCGTCAGCGTCGAGGACCTCCTCGGGCGCGGCGTCTCCACCGTCGTCGTGACGCACGCGCACGGCGACCACTGGGGCAACACCATGGACTTCGCCCGAGCGGGCGCCACGGTCGTCGCGACGGCCGAGATCGGCGGGTACGCCGCGAAGCAGGGCGCCGAGAACGCCGTCGGCGCGAACATCGGCGGGACGGTACGTCTCCCGTGGGGCAGCGTGCGCTTCACGCCCGCCTGGCATTCGAGCTCCTTCCCGGACGGCACGTACGGCGGCATGCCGACGGGCGTCGTGATCGAGGCGGAAGGGAAACGTGTCTATCACGCCGGGGACACCTGCCTGTTCTCCGACATGCGGCTCATCGGGGACCTCGGGCTGGACGTGGCGATCCTGCCGATCGGCGACCACTACACCATGGGCCCGGAGGACGGCGCGCGCTGCCTCGACCTGCTGCGTCCGAAGCACGCCGTGCCGATGCACTTCGGGACCTTCGGCCTCCTCACGGGGGACCCGGAGGTGTTCGCCGCGGGCGCCCGCGAGCGCGGCGTGGAGCCGCACGTGCTCGCGCCCGGGGACATCCTCGGCCTGTAGACGCACGCGGCTGTGCACGTGGGCCTTCATGCGATCTGAAGGCCCACGTGCACGTTGTCAAGTTCATCCAAGGGCACGTGCGGGCACGCTACACTCGAATCAGCCTGAGTGAAAGATGTGCGTAGGCTGAAGGGGCAAGCGTGACGAGTCAGGGAAGTCAGGGTCTACATCTCCTCGGGTTCACTCCCCAGCGCCTGCTGGGCAGCGGCAACACCTCCGTCGTGTACCTCGCGCTCGACGCGAAGGGCAAACGCGTCGCCATCAAGCTTCCCTTCGACCAGACCCTCGCGGACCCCGCGCGCGCCGACCGCTTCGCCAACGAGGTCCGCCTGAGCCTCCAGCTCAAGCACGAGAAGCTCGTCGTCGGCTACGAGGGCGTCCCCTTCGGGGAGGGCGCCTACCTGTCCATGCGCTACTTCCCCGAAGGCACGCTGGCGCGCTGGATGGACCTCGGCAAGCTCGGCCTGCCCGAGAGCCTGCGCATCCTCGCCGACGTCGCCGAGGCGCTGTGCTTCCTGCACGGACGCGGCGTCGTCCACCAGGACGTCAAGCCGCAGAACGTCTACCTCGACGACGGCCGCGCCGCCCTCGGCGACTTCGGCGCCGCGTACTTCGTCACGCAGGGCGGCCCCACCGCCGGAAGTCCCTTCTACATGGCTCCCGAGGTGTACCGCGGCGAGGGCACCACCACCGCCAGCGACATCTACAGCCTCGGCGTGCTCGCGTACGAGATGCTCACCGACACGCGTCCCTTCAACGGCGACTCCTACGACGCCCTGATGGCCGCGCACCTCAGCAGCTACCCGCGTCCCCTCACGAACCTCGTGCCGGACCTGCCGCGCTCCACGGCCATGCTGATCGAGAAGGCCTTCTCGAAGAACGCCGCCGACCGGCCCCACGCGCAGGACCTCAAGCGCGCCTTCGAGAAGGCGCTCGGCGTCGAGAGCGCCGAACCCGAGGCCGCCGTCACCCCGGAGAAGCCCGCCGCTCGCGCCCCTCTCGGGCGGCACACCACGCCCCCGTCGGCGCCCGCCCGCCCGCAGGAGAGCGCCGCGAAACCCGCCCCGACCCCCGCGACGGACGAGCCCGCCAAGGGCGGCTTCTGGAACGCGCTGCGCCGCCGCACCTCCCGCTAGGAGCGCGCCGTTTCCCCCACCGCGCCGAGCAGCGCGCGCAGGCCGCCCTCGAACCCGTCCAGCAGCGGCCACTCGTCCAGGAAAGGTGAGCCCGCCGTCACGTCGTTCGGGACCACCACCACTCGCAGGCCCGCACGGTGCGCGGCGGTCGCGCCGTGGAAGGAATCCTCCACCGCCACCGCCTCCGAAGCGCGCAGGCCGAGCTTTTCGAGCGCCAGCGCGTACAGTTCCGGGTCCGGCTTCACGCGCGTCACCTGATCTCTCGTGGCGAGCACCTCGAAGGTCCCGGCCAGCCCATGCTGCTCCAGCCACGGCTCGATCCACGAGCGGTCGCTCGACGAGGCGATCGCGAGCCGCAGGCCCGCCGCGCGCGCCTCGCCCAGCAGGACGCGCACGCCGGGCCGCAGATCGTCCGCGCGGATGGACGCCATGATCTCCTCGTGCAGGGCCGCGCGCGCCTCCTCCCGCGCGTCCTGGGCGAGCTCCAGGCCCGCCCAGGGATCGAAGGCGCCCCAGGTGCCCACCCCCTGCCGCCACGCGCTCAGGTCCAGCTCGCGCCCGTGCCGGGCGTACAGGTCCTGCCAGCGGCGGAACTCGTGCGACTCGGTGTCGAGGAGGGTGCCGTCGAAATCGAAGATGAGGGCGCGGATCGTCATATGAAGCGAGTCTAGAGCCCCGCCGTCAGGCAGCACGCAATGTGCCCGCCAGGCTTTCTTTACCCTGGGGGGCATGCTGGACTGGATTCAGAACCTGATGTCGAGCCTCGGCTACGCGGGCATCGTCCTCCTGATGTTCGTCGAGAACGTCTTCCCGCCCATCCCGTCCGAGCTGATCATGCCGCTCGCGGGCTTCACCGCGTCACGCGGCGAACTCGACATCGTCCTCGTGGTGCTCGCCGGGACGCTCGGGTCCGTGCTGGGCGCCCTGCCGCTCTACTACCTCGGACGGCTCGTCGGGGAGGAACGGCTCGTCGCGTGGGCCGACCGCTGGGGACGCTGGCTCACCGTGCGCGGCGAGGAGATCCGCCGCGCCGACGACTGGTTCGACCGGCACGGCCACAAGACCGTCCTGTTCGGACGGCTCGTGCCGGGCCTGCGGTCCCTGCTGTCCATCCCGGCGGGCATCAGCGGCATGCCCCTCGCGAAGTTCCTGCTCTACACCGGCATCGGGACGGGCCTGTGGAGCACCCTGCTCGCCGTGCTCGGCTTCACCCTCGGCGAGAACTACGAGGTCGTGGAACGCTACGTCGGCCCGATCGGGTACGCCGTGCTGGGCCTGCTCGCCGTGACCGTGATCGTGTGGGTCGTGCGTCGCCGACGCGCCGGAGGACACGAGGAGGGCGGCAAGCGCGAACGGACCTGAGCGGCCCCTCGCTCGAGCCTGGAGCGTCGGCGTGTCTCCACAACCTTTGGCGGCCGACGTACGCTCGGGGACGGCCCCTCGCTTGAGCCTGGAGCGTCGGCGTGTCTCCACAACCTTTGGCGGCCGACGTACGCTCGGGGACGGCCCCTCGCTTGAGCCTGGAGCGTCGGCGTGTCTCCACAACCTTTGGTACCATCATCCCCATGCGTGTCGCCGTGGCCGATGTCGGAACGAACTCCTGTCACCTGCTCGTCGCGGAGTCGCGCGGCGGCGGGTACCGGGTCCTCGACGCGCTCAAGGAGCGCACCCGGCTCGGGGAGTGCGTCGAGGACGGCCTGATCACCCCGGAGGGCGTCGCGCGGCTGGAGGTCGCGCTGCGGCGCTTCAAGCAGCTGTCCCAGGCGGCGGAGGTGTCCGCCCTGCGGGTGTACGCCACCTCCGCGATGCGCGAGGCCGCCAACGGCGAGGACGTCGCGCGGCACCTGCGCACCTCCACGGGCGTGTACCCGCAGATCGTCAGCGGGGAGCGCGAGGGCGCCCTGACGTACCTCGGCGCGGCCAGCAGCGTCGAGTTCGGCGACGACAACGTCCTGCTCGACCTCGGCGGCGGCAGCCTGGAGATCGCGCGGGGGGACGCGCGCGGAGCGCGGAGCGTCGTGAGCCTCCCGCTGGGGTCCGTCCGCACGCGCCTCGCTTACCTGCGCAAGGACCCGCCGTCCACGTCCTCCGTGCGGGAACTCGCGGCGCTCGTGCGGGGCGCGCTGCTGCCGCACGAGGCGACCTTCGCCCTCTCGGAGGGCACGCGGGTGATCGGGTCGAGCGGCACCTTCGAGTCGGTCGCGTCGATGCTCGCGGCGCGTGACGGGCACGGCGGGCGCGACGTGAACGGGTACACCTTCCGCCTCGCGGAGCTCGTGGACCTGCACGAGGAGATCCGCAAGCTCGGCGTGCCGAAACGCGCGAAGTTCCCAGGGCTGGACCCGCGCCGCGCGGACATCATCGTGGCGGGCCTGACGGTGCTGCGCGCCGCGCTCGAAACGCTCGGCGCGGACGTCGTGACGGTCTCCTCGGGCGCGCTGCGCGAGGGCATGCTCGCGGAGTACCTCTCGCAGGAGGCCGAGTGGGAGGCGGGGCTCAGCGCGCGGCAGCGCAGCGTGCTGGAGGTCGCGGAGCGCTTCCGGCTGGACCTCGCGCACGCGCGGCACGTCACGAGGCTCGCGCGGGACCTGCTGGCCGCGCTGGAGGAAACCGGGGAGACGTTCGGTCCGGACGCGCGCAGCCTCCTCACGTCCGGCGCGATGCTGCACGAGGTCGGCCTGATCGTCGGGCAGAGCAGCCACCACAAGCACGGGCAGTACATCGTGCGGCACGCGGGCCTGCGCGGGTACGAACCCTGGCAGGTGGAGATCGTGTCGCAGCTCGTGCGCTACCACCGCAAGAGCGTCCCGAAGGCCTCACACGCGGACTTCACGGCGCTGCCCGACGCTCACCGTCAGCTCGTGTCGCGGCTCGCGGCGGTGCTGCGCGTCGCGGACGGCCTGGACCGCTCGCACACGCAGGCCGCCCGCCTCGAGGGGCTCGCGCGGCGGGGGCGCGGCTGGGTCCTGCGGGTCGCGGACGTCACGGACCTCGACCTGCACGGCGTGCGGGAGAAGGCGGACCTGTGGACGCAGACCCTCGGGGAGCTCGACGTGGAGGCCGCCGGGGCCTAGCCCTGTTCCTCCCCGGGCGCGTCCGGGTCGAAGGTGAGCACGTGGAAGGGCCGCGCGGGATCCCGGCGGCGCATGAGGGGCAGCGCGACGTTGTACACGGGCACGCCGCTCGCGAGGCGGCCCTCGAAGGTTCCGGCGTGCGCGTGCCCGTGCACCACCGCCGACACCCGGTAGCGCGTGAGGGGCTCCTCCAGACGGCTCGATCCCAGGAAGGGGAAGATCTCGGGCGGTTCGCCCTGCACGGTGGCCGCCACGGGCGCGTAGTGCAGCACGGCGAGGTTGTGGCGGGTCCGGAGCCTCGCGAGGGCCGACTCCAGCTTCAGCGCCTCCGAGATGGCCTCCTGCACGAAGTCCTTGATGGGCCGCTCGCCCCACGCGCCGAGCGACCAGCGTCCGAAGCCGCCGCCGAAGCCCTTCGCGCCCGCGAGGCCGACGCCGTGCACCTCGCAGGCCTCCCCGTCGAGGACGGTGACGCCCGCCTCCATGAGGACGCCGCGCACGACGTCCGGGGTGCCGCTCTCGTGGTCGTGGTTGCCGAGGACCGTCACGACGGGCACGCGCACGCCGGAGAGTTCGCGCACGAACACCTGCGCCTCCTCCGCGAGGCCGTAGTCGGTGAGGTCGCCGCAGACGACGATGGCGTCCGCCTCGCGGGCCATCTGCGTGAGGAGCGGCGCGAGCGCGCCCTGCGAGGTGCGCGTGACGTGCACGTCGCTGACGGTCGCGATACGGACGGGGGTGGATCGGGTCATGCTCACGTCCTTTCGGGGCTTCAGCCGTGGTCGATGGCGGCCGTCCAGTGCGCGACGTCCTCGGGCGTCATGAAGCCCCCCGTGACGCGCGCGTCCTCGTAGTGCCACTCGGTGAGGTCGTGCAGGTACTGCTCGCGTGAGACGAGCGTGCCGCGGCACTCGCGCGCGGCGGGCGGTCTCGCGGTGAGGGCGGCCTCGTGCAGGGCGCGCAGGACGTCCGTGGGCACGTGGTGGGCCTCGTGCGGGTAGAAGAAGCGGAACAGCGTGAGCTGCGCCAGCAGCAGGGGCCCGTGGCCGCGCTCCTCGAAGCGCCGGGCGAGGTAGGTCCAGTCGAGGTCCGCCGCGCGTCCGCGCAGGAGGTGCGCGACGTCGGCGACGTCGCAGCGTTCGCGCTCCATCACGTAGGACTTGTGCCAGATCATGTCCTCGGCGGCCATGAGGCGCACGTCCTCCCCGAGGACCGTGTCGCGCTCCGCGCGCTCGAACCAGCCGTCGTCCACCACCCCGACGCCGTTGCTGCTCGAATGGATCACGTCGATGAAGTACTCGCCCCGGAAGGCCTTGCCGAGCCAGTGCGGGAAGGTGCGCTCCGTCTCGCAGCCCGCGGCGCGCAGGGCGGCGAGGGCGCCCTCGGCCTGCGCGGCGCGGACGAACACGTCGAAGTCCTTCGTGTGGCGTTCGATGCCGGTGTAGCGGGCGAAGGCGTACGCGCCGCCCACGAGGAACTCCACGCCCGCGCCGCGCAGGGCGCGCATGGCGCTCACGTAGAAGTCGCGGGCCTGATCGTCGAGGAGGTCCGCCGGACGCGGACGCTCGGGGGTCTGCTGGGCGTCTTCGGACATCCGTCCAGCGTTTCCGCCCCGACCCCGCGTGAAGGCAAGACTTCGCGCAAGGCGTCTTGAGACAGCGCGGGCCTTCTCGATGACCTCACGTGAGCTTCAGGCACAATGAAGGGCGTGACTGCTTCCAATCCAGGACAGGGCGGCGGACGCAAGATCCTGCTCGACCTGCTGTTCACCCTCGTCATTCCCGTGTGCATCCTCTCCCCGAACCTGCTGGGGTCCGGGTTCAGCTTCGTGGACGTCGTCTTCGGCGGCAACAACGTCCTGACGTACGTCGTGGCGGCGCTCGTGCCGGTCGCGTACACCCTCGTGGACCTGCTGATCAACCGCCGCCTGAGCCCCATCGCGATTCTCGCGGGCTCGTCGGCGCTCGTGGGCGGCGCGCTCGTCTTCTGGTACGTGGACGGCTGGCAGTACGCGCTGAAGGATTCGCTGCGCAGCATCCTGATCGGGCTGTTCGCGGTGGGCTCCGTCTTCGTGGGGTATCCGCTGTTCCGCATCTTCCTCGACGTGACGTCGGTCACGTCGAAGCCCGAGGAGCGCGGCGTGCTCTCGCGGGTCTTCGCGGAGCCGGGCGTGTTCCGAGCGCTGAAGCAGGGCACGCTGGTGTTCGCGCTCGTGGAGTTCGTGTCGGCCGCCGTGAACTTCGTGGTGAACCTGCGGATCGTGACGGCGTCCTTCGACACGAAGGCCTTCAACGCGCAGGTCGCGGAGGCGAACGCGGTGATGCGCCTCCCGGCCATCGCGCTCTCCCTCGTGGGGTTCGGGATCGCGTACATGCTCATCCAGCGGGCCGTGAACGCCCGCTACGGGCACGGCGCGAGCATCCTGGAGCCCGCGCAGCTCGCGGAGAAGCTGCGCGCGGACGCGGGGCCGCGCGAGCCCGCCTGACCTCGACCCGTCCTTTCCGTCCGCCCGGCATGAGAATGCCGGGCGGATTCATGAATTCAGATCGATTTCAGGGCCGGGAGCGTACGCTCCGGCTTGACCGGGTGCGGTGGGCGAAACGCCTGCCGCGCGGACCGGTCCGTCCCGGGAGGCGACGAGCGCCTCTCCCCTCCCCGCGTGCGCAGGCGGCCCGTCCCAGGACGGGGCCGTCAGGAGAACTCATGGCCACGACGAGGAGCATCCGGACTTTGACGGCCTTCACGCTCGGCGTGACGCTCACGCTGGTCCTCGGCGCCTGCGGCTCGCCCGGCGGGACGCCGGAGGCGTCGCGGGACGCGGCGCCCACGCCCGCGCCGCGGGAGACGCCCACGGGCGTCCTCGACCTGCCCGGCGCCGCTCAAGTGAGCGCGCAGGCGTACAACCCGACGGACCTGCGCGAGACGGAGGACCCCGGCGGACTCGTCTACGGCGCGTCCCTCGACGGCGGCAAGATCGTGCGCTTCGCCGTCGGGAAGCTGCCGCAGGACGCGTACTCCACCGCCCGTCCCACCGTGAAGAAGATCGTCGAGAACACCCAGCCCGCCGCGCGGGACAAGCTGCATCCCCTCGTGCGCGAGTGGGTCCTGAAGCGCGCCCCGACGGACCGCGTGCGGGTCCTCGTGAACTTCCGCGACGACCTCACCATCCCGCGCTTCCCGGAGCCCGCCGTGGCCCAGGCGCGGACGTCGGACACGAACCTGCGCGCGCAGGAACGCGCGAACACCCTCGTCCGGCAGATTCAGGCGAGACGCGCCGTGGACTACGACGGCAACCTGCGCCCACGGCTCGCGCAGTATGGCGCGAAGGTCGTGGATCAGTTCTGGCTCATCCGGGGCCTCGTCGTGGACCTGCCGGTCGGCAGCGTCCGCGCGCTCGCTGACGCGCAGGACGTGCTCTCCATCGAGCCGCGCCTCGGCGGGGAGCGCCCTCCCGTCGACGACGTCTCCGACGGGCGGGCGCGCATCGTCAGCGACCCGTACTTCGATCTGGGCCTCAGGGGCGGCTTCATCGGGCTGCTCGACACGGGCGTGCGCGCCACGCATCAACTGCTGAGCGGTCCCTCGAACGTCGCGATCCGGCAGGACATGACGGGCGGCCTCGACCCGAACGACGACTGCTGGAACCACGGGACGTCCTCCGCCGCGATCATCAGCGGGAACGGCAACCAGGGGAACGCCTTCCGGGGCGTGACGGGCGTGTGGCTCGACTCGTTCAAGGTGTACCCGGCGGGCTGCGGCGGTCTCGACTCGGCCGCGGCGGTGCAGGGCTTCCAGCGGGCCGTTCAGGTCCTCGACCGCGTCATCGTCGCGGAGATGCAGTCGGGCGGCGACGACCTGTCGAGCATCTCCACCGCCGCCGACAACGCCTTCGACGCGGGCGCCGTCGTGATCGCCGCGAACGGCAACTTCGGCCCGGGCGCGGGCACGGTGTCGTCACCCGCGAACGCGCACCGCGTGCTCGGCATCGGCGCGCTGGACGTCGTGACGCTCGCGCAGCAGGACTACCAGGGGCGCGGCCCCACCCGAGACAACCGCTACAAGCCGGACCTGCAGGCGCCCACGAACACGGAAACGGCGAGCAGCGCGTCCGACACGGCGCGGCGCGTGTTCGGCGGGACGAGCGGCAGCACGCCCTACGGCGCGGGCGCGGCGGCCCTGATGCGCAACTGGCTGCGCGGCAGCGCGGGCACCATCGATCCGGGTCAGGTGTACGCACACCTCATCCTGTCCGGGCAGCGTCCGTGGCCCTTCGACAACACGGTCGGCGCGGGCCGCATCCGCCTGCCGACGGGCGGCGTGGCCTTCTGGGGCAAGGTGACGCTCGGACCGTCGGGCGTGGTGGACATCCCGATCCCGGTGGGCAGCGCGGGCTGGACGGCCGTGGAGGGCGCGCTGTGGTGGCCGGAGCGCGCGACGGGCGTGCACAACGACGTGGACCTCCAGCTGGTCGATCCCTCGGGCGCGGTGCGCGCGTCGAGTACCTCGGCGGTCAGCGTGTTCGAGCGGGCCCGCGCGGCGGGTCCCGTGGGGACGGGCACGTGGAAGCTGCGCATCCGGGCGTACAGCGTGTCGGGCTCGCAGGACGTGTACTGGGGCGGCCGTCTGAGCCCGTACTGAGGGACAGGAACGGGAGGGCGGGCCGTGGCCCGCCCCCCTTCAGTCACCGGACGGTGCCGCCCGCCCGTACTCACCGCGCATGAACGCCTCCTGCGCGCTGAACTCCCCGCCGAGCTTGCGGTACGAGCCGTCCTCGCGCAGTTCCCACGAGCCGCGCTCGTCGCGCCACTCGGTCTCCAGCAGGCTCAGCAGGCGGCGGCGGTGCGCGTCGGTGCAGGCGGGCGCGATGACCTCCACACGGCGGTTGAGGTTGCGGCTCATGAGGTCCGCGCTGCCGAAGTGCACCCCGCCGTGCGCGAACGCGAAGATCCGCGCGTGCTCCAGGAAGCGGCCCAGCAGGCTGCGCACCTCGATGTGCTCCGACAGGCCGGGCACGCCGGGCCGCAGGCTGCACACGCCCCGCACGATGAGCCGCACCCGCACGCCCGCCTTCGAGGCGCGGTAGAGCGCGCCGATCATGCCGGGATCGGTGAGCTGGTTCATCTTCGCGAAGATCCACGCGTCCTCGCCGCGCGCGGCCGCCTCGATCTCGTGGTCGATGAGCCCGACGAGACGATCGCGGGCCGTGTCGGGCGCGACGAGCAGCGTGTGGTACTCCGCCTCGGCGTACCCGGTGAGGTGGTTGAAGAGCCCCGCGACGTCCTCGCCGACGTCCGCGTCGCTCGTGAGGAGGCTCACGTCGGTGTAGACGCGCGCGGTGCGCGGGTTGTAGTTGCCGGTGCCGACGTGCACGTAGCGGCGCAGCGCGGGCCCCTCGCGCCGCACGACCAGCGTGACCTTCGCGTGCGTCTTGAGGCCCGTGATGCCGTAGACGACGTGCGCGCCCTCACGTTCGAGCGCGCGCGCCCAGGCGATGTTGCGCTGCTCGTCGAATCGGGCCTTGAGCTCGATGAGCGCCACGACCTGCTTGCCGTTCTCGGCGGCGGTGCGCAGCACCTTCAGCAGGCGCTCGTCGTTGCCGGTGCGGTAGAGGGTCTGCTTGATGGCCAGCACGTCCGGGTCGCTCGCGGCGGCCTCCAGGAAACGCAGGACGCCCTCGAAGGACTCGTAGGGGTGGTGCAGCATCACGTCGCCCGCGCGGAGCGTCGCGAAGATGCCGTCCTCGCCCTCGATGTCGGGCACGTGCGGCGTGAACGGCGCGAAGTTCAGGTCGGGACGCGGCGGGTTCCAGCCCAGCAGGTCCGACATGCCCAGCGGTCCCTGCAGCTCGAAGACGTCCTCGTCGTCGAGGTCAAGGCGTTCGGTCAGCATGGCCCGCAGGTCGGGCGGCAGGTCACGCGTGATCTCCATGCGGACGGTCGCGCCGAAGCGGCGGCGGCGCAGGCCCTCCTCGATGGTCTGCAGGAGGTCCTCGGCTTCCTCCTCCTCGAACTCGTAGTCGGTGTTGCGCGTCACGCGGAAGACGTAGCTGCGCACGACCGTGCGGCCCCGGAAGAGGTCGTCGAGGTGCGCGCCGATCACGTCCTCGAGCAGCAGGTACACCCCGTCGAAGTCCACGATGCGCGGCAGCACCCCGACGGGCACCTTCACGCGGGCGAACTCGTGCTCGCCCTCGTCGTCGAGGATCACGGCGAGGTTCAGGCTGAGGTTGCTGATGTACGGGAAGGGATGGCTGGGGTCCACCGCGAGGGGCGTCAGGACCGGCTGGATCTGCGTGAGGTAGTAGCCGCGCAGCTTCTGCCGCGCGCGCACGCCGAGGTCGCGGACGCGGGTGATGCGCAGTCCCCGCTCCTGCAGTTCGCGCAGCACGCCCTGCGCGACGCGCTCGATGCGTCGCAGCATCCGCCCGGCGTGCTCGCGGACCTGCGCGAGCGTCTGTTCGGGCGTGAGGCCGTCCACGCTGCGCGCCACGACGCCCGCCGCGATCTGACGGTGCACGCCCGCCACGCGGACCATGAAGAACTCGTCGAGGTTGTTCCCGGCGATCGCGGCGAAGCGCAGGCGTTCCAGCGGCGGGTTGCGCGGGTCCTGCGCCTCGGCGAGGACGCGTTCGTTGAAGGCCAGCCACGACAGCTCCCGGTTCAGGTAGGCGCTCTCGTGCAGGGCGGCGTCAGAGGTCTGGACTGGCTGGGTGGTCACGTCATCACTCCGTCCGTGCGTTCGTTCCTTCGAGCCTACCCGAGCGGGCGCGCGGAAATGGCGAGGAAAAAGGAACGACGAACGGGCCAGGCGGCCCGTTCGTCCGTGCGCTCACGTTCAGCCCTCGAAGGTCCGCATGACCAGCACGGCGTTCTGGCCGCCGAACGCGAAGGAGTTCGACATCGCGACCTTCACGCGGGCCTCGCGCGCCTCGTGCGGCACGTAGTCGAGGTCGAGCTCCGGATCCGGATCGTCGAGGTTGATGGTGGGCGGGATGACGCCGTCCGCGAGGGCCTGCGCGGTCGCGATGGCCTCGATGGCGCCCGCCGCGCCCAGCAGGTGCCCCGTCATGCTCTTCGTGGAGGACACCATCAGCTCGCGCGCGTGCGCGCCGAAGACGGACTTGATCGCCTGCGTCTCCGCGAGGTCGTTGGCGGGCGTGCTGGTGCCGTGCGCGTTGACGTACCCGACCTCCTCGGGATTCACGCCCGCCGAGCGCAGCGCCATGCGCATCGCGACCTGCGCGCCGCGCCCCTCGGGAGCGGGCATGGTGACGTGGTGCGCGTCGGCACTCACGCCGTACCCCAGGAGTTCCGCGTAGATGCGCGCGCCGCGCGCGCGGGCGTGCTCCAGCTCTTCGAGCACGACGATGCCCGCGCCCTCGCCGAGCACGAAGCCGTCACGGCTCGCGCTGAAGGGACGGCTGGCCCTGTGCGGCTCGTCGTTGCGGGTGCTGACGGCCTTCATGTTCGCGAAACCGCCGATCGCCATGGGCGTCACGGCGGCCTCGCTGCCCCCGGCGAGCATCACGTCGGCCTCGCCGAGCTGGATGTAGCGCATCGCCTCGCCGAGCGCGCCCGATCCGGTCGCGCAGGCCGTGACGACGGTGCTGCTCGGGCCGGTCGCGCCGTAGCGCATGGCGACGTGCCCGGACGCCATGTTCGCGATCATCATCGGGATGAACATGGGGCTGATGCGGCCCGCGCCGCGCTCGAAGAACACCTTCGCCTGCGCCTCGAAGGTCTCCATGCCGCCGATGCCGCTCCCGACGAGCGTGCCGGTGCGTTCGCCGCGCAGTTCCTCCTCGGTCATGCCGGAGTCCCGCACGGCCAGCGCGGCCGCCGCGAGGGCGTACTGCACGTAGCGGTCCACGCGGCGCGCCTCGCGCGCGTCGAGGAACTGCAGGTAGTCGTCCTTGACCTCGCCCGCGATGCGGCACGAGATGGGGCTGGCGTCGAAGCGCGTGATCGGTCCGATCCCGCTGCGTCCGGCACGCTGCGCCTCCGCGAAGGCCTCGGCGCCCATCCCGATGGGCGTGAGCGGGCCGAGGCCGGTGATCACCACTCGTTTCATTGCGCTCCAAAAAGTCGTTCGGGCGAACACCCGAGGGAAACGTGGACGGAAAAAGGAACCGTCAGGTGCCAGTCGTCAGCAACGCACTGACCGCTGACACCTGACGGCAGAGGAAGTTACTGCTTGCTGCCGATGTAGTCGACGGCGGCCTGGACGGTCCGGATGCCCTCGGCGTCCTCGTCGCTGATGGAGATGCCGAACTTGTCCTCGAGACCCATGATGAGCTCCACGGTTTCGAGGCTGTCCGCACCGAGATCCTCGACGAAGCGCGCTTCGGGAGTGACCTTGTCCGCATCCACGCCGAGCTTCTCGACGATGACTTCCTTGACCTGTTCGAACGTTTCCATGTTGAGTACCTCCGTGTCTGAGAGTCTGTGTCAGTCTACATGCCCGCGCGGGAATTGCGAGACCGATTGAACCGGGTCCATTTGAAGTGGGGATCAGTGAGGATAGAGCCCGCCGTCCACGCCGAGCACCTGCCCCGTCACGTAGCCCGCCGCGTCCGACGCGAGGAACGCCACGACCGCCGCGACGTCCTCGGGCCTGCCGAAGCGGCCGAGCGGGATGCCCGCGAGGTAATCCTTGCGGACGTTCTCGGGCAGGGCGGCCGTCATGTCGGACTCGATGAAGCCGGGCGCGACGGCGTTCACGGTGATGCCGCGCGCGCCGTACTCCTTCGCGAGGGCCTTCGTGAGGCCGATCAGGCCCGCCTTGCTCGCGACGTAGTTCGCCTGCCCCGGGTTGCCCATGAGGCCCACGACGCTCGCGATGTTGACGATGCGGCCCGCGCGGGCGCGCATCATCGTCTTGATGGCGGCGCGCGACGCGTGGAAGGCCGCGCCGAGGTTCGTGTCGAGGACGGTCTGCCAGTCCTCGTCCTTCATGCGGATGGCGAGGCCGTCGCGGGTGACGCCCGCGTTGTTCACGAGGACGTGCAGGCCGCCCATGGCCTTCGTGACGTCCTCCACGAGCGTTCCGGCGTTCGCGGGGATGGAGAGGTCCGCGCCGAAGACCTCGGCGCGCCGCCCGAGCGCGCGGATCTCTCCCGCGACCTTCTCGGCTTCCTGCGCGTTGCGGCCGTAGTGGACGGCGACGTCGAAGCCCGCGTGGGCGAGCGCGACGGCCATCGCGCGGCCCAGCCCGCGGCTGGAGCCCGTCACGAGGGCCACGCGTGATGCGGTGTCGGTCATGCGTTCTCCTGGGTGAGGTCGAGGTAGGCGGCGACGTCGGCGGGCGTGTGGACGCTGCGGACGATCGCGCCGGGGTGGATGCGTTCGACGAGGCCGCGCAGGACCGTACCGGGCCCGAACTCCACGAACTCGGTCACGCCGAGCTCCGCGAGCTTCTGGACGCTCTCGACCCAGCGGACGCTGCCGGTGATCTGCTCGGCGAGCAGGTCGGGCACGGCGAGGGCGTCCGTGACGACGTCGGCGGTGACGTTCGCGACGACGGGGAAACCGAGGTCGCGCCACGTGGCCGCGCGCAGGTCGGGTGTGAGGCCGTCCCGGGCGGGCCGCATGAGCGAGCAATGGAAGGGCGCGCTGACCTTGAGCGGGATGACGCGCGCCCCGGCCGACTTGAGGGCGGCACCGGCGCGCGCGACCGCGTCCTTCTCGCCGCTGATGACGGTCTGGGTGGGGGCGTTGAGGTTCGCGACCTCGGCGGCGCCGCCCGCCTCCGCGAGGGCCGCGCGGATGGTGCCGAGGTCGGCGTTCATGACGGCGGCCATGGCGCCCTGCCCGGCGGGCACGGCGTCCTGCATGAGCTGTCCGCGCCTTCTCACGAGGCGCAGGGCGTCCGCGAGGTCGAGGGCGCCGCTCGCGACGAGGGCGCTGTACTCCCCGAGGGAGTGCCCGGCGGCGTAGGCGGGCGTGAGGCCGGTCGCCTCGCGCCACGCGCGGTACGCGGCGGTGGACGCCGCGACGAGCGCGGGTTGTTGGTTGGCGGTGAGGGTGAGTTCCTCCAGGGGCCCCTCGGTCATGAGGCGGCGCAGGCCGGGCAGGGTGGCGTCGGCCTCGGCGAGGACGGCCTCCGCGACCTCGTACGCGCCCGCGATCTCGGCGCCCATGCCGACCGCCTGCGAGCCCTGGCCCGGGAAGAGCGCGGCGATGACGCGCGTGGCGGTCACGCGCTCACCTCGGCGGCGGCGCCGGTGACCATGGCCCCCGCGCCGCCGTACCACTTCAGGCACCCCGCGGCCCAGGAGAGCCCGCCGCCGAACGCGACGAAGAGGAGCTGGTCGCCGTCCTTCACGCGGCCCGCGTCGACGGCCTCCTGCAGCGCGAGCGGGATGCTGGCGGTGCTGGTGTTGCCGTAACGCTCGAGGTTCACGACGACCTTCTCCTCGGGAATGCCGAAGCGTTCGCGGGCGGCGTCGATGATGCGGACGTTCGCCTGGTGCGGGATGAGCCAGTCCACGTCGGCGGGCGCGAGGCCCGCCTTGGTGAGGGCCTGCTGGCCGCTGTCGCCGAGGACGCGCACGGCGAACTTGAAGACCTCGCGGCCGTTCATGCCGACCTTGGGCGCCATGAGGTCCTTCTCGACGCCGGGGATGCGGTCCGCGACGGCGCGCATGTACAGCGAGGGGCCGCCCGCGCTGTCCGCGCCGAGTGCGAAGGACTGGAAGCCGTAGCCCTCGGGCACGGCCTCCACGATGGCGGCGCCCGCGCCGTCCCCGAAGAGGATGCAGCTGCCGCGGTCCTGCCAGTCGACGATCTTGCTCAGGGTCTCGGCGCCGATCACGAGGACCCTCCTCGCGATGCCCGCCGCGATGAAGCCGTGCGCGGTGGCGCAGGCGTACACGAAGCCGCTGCAGGCGCACGACAGGTCGTAGGCGGCGACGCCCGCGAGCCCGACCTCGCCGCCGATGAGCGCCGCGGTGGACGGGAACAGGGCGTCCGGGCTGGACGTGGCGCACACGATGAAGTCCACGCCCGCGAGCGCGTCGGGGTGACGGCGCACGAGGTCCTGCACGGCGCGGACGCCCATGGTGGACGCGAATTCGTTCTCCGCGGCGATGTGGCGTTCGCGGATGCCGGTGCGGCTCACGATCCACTCGTCGGTGGTTTCGAGCATCTTCTCGAGGTCCTGGTTGGTGAGGACGCGCTGTGGGGCGTAGGTTCCGAGCGCGGTGATTCCGACAGCCATGATTGACCCTCCGACGCCGAGGCTACCATTCCTTGACCGCGTGGTCAATGAATCGAGTACAAACAAACGCCCGGCCAGATGAGGCCGGGCGTGGGGAAGGTCAGCGGGTCAGAACTGCTGGCTCGACTTGTTGACCTCGGTGCAGTCCGAGTACACGGGAATGAGGTCGTTGCTCTGGACCTCGGGCGTCGCGGAACCCTGATCGGAGAAGCCCGTGACCGCCGCACGGAAACCAGCAGCATTGGTGGAACCGGAGCGGATGTTCCCCCTCACGGCGCGAATCACCGTTCCGGCAGGATTCACGGTGATTCCGAGCGGACGCACGCTCGTCGGCAGGAACTGACCGTTGCCCGTGTCGGCGTTGAAGCGCACCGTGTACTGCGTACCATTGCTGTCGAGGTTGTTCCCCTCAAAGTTCGTCTTGAAGCCGTTGTCCTTCCCGCTCTCCTGACCGACGAGACGCACCTGCGCGCTTCCCAGGGTTCCCGTGGAGGAGAACACGACCTTGACCACCGTGTCCGTCTTGATGAGCTGACGAGATTCGACGTTCGGATCTGCGTCAAACAGGGTGTCGCAGGCCACGGAGGGTCCGTTGAGCGTGCCCAGCCTGTACTCGGTCGCCACAGTGGGCGTGGATACGCTCGTCCGGAGGTCACCAGACACACCGCACGACGCCAGCAGCGCGCCCATGCCAATCAGAGGAAGAATCTTGTTCATCTCCCTCAGGGTGCACGGCGAAGCTGACGCGAACCTTCCGGCGCGCTCGTGAGGCCTTCACCGGACCCTGCGCAAACCCACAGGAACGCGCCCCGCGGGGTCGCGGGGCGCGTGAGTTCGCCTGTGTTCAGACGCTGAGGACTTGACGGCCCTCGTAGTAGCCGCAGCTGCTGCACACGTGGTGCTGGAGCTTCTTGCTGTGGCACTGGGGGCACTCGACGAGGTTCGGGGCGACGAGCGCGTGGTGGCTGCGGCGCATGTCGCGCTTGCTCTTGCTCGTCTTCTTCTTGGGAACGGGGTGCTTCGCCATGGTGGTTTACCTCTTCGTGGGGATCACTCGCCCGGACCCGGGCAAGGCAACAGAAGCGAGTATAGCACACCCCTCAAGAAGGGGTGAGAGGCAGGACGAGGTGGAGGGCGTCAACGGTTGAGCTGCGTACGGACCGGGACGGCCCGGTCCTCATGCCAGGGGCGGTGACGCGTCTCCATGACCTTCAGAACCTCGGGCCGCCCTTCTTGACCCCCGCGTACTTCTTGCGCTGCGCGCGCTTCACGGGGCGTCCGCCCTTCGCCGCGCCCTTCGTGGGCGTGCGGGGCGGCACCATGAAGTCCACCGACAGGATCCGAGCGAAGGGAATGTAGACCAGCACCACGATCAGCAGGGTGCCCCAGGTGGACGTGAAGAAGCGTGTGCCGAACAGCGCGTGCTCCGCGAGCGCCAGCAGGGACTGGAGCGTCACCGCGACGAGCGCGAACAGCGTGCTCTTGAGGAAGAGCTTGCCGATCTTACCGACCGTGAAGCCCGGCGTGGGGTCCGGGCGGGTCAGCCACTGCCAGATCCGCAGGTTCCTCACGTGTCCCCTCCCGCCGGGCGGGCCGAGACGTCCGCGACGACGCGCGAGACGAAGGCGTCCAGCTCGGACCAGTCGTCGCGTTCCGGCGAGACCTCCAGGACCAGCGCGGGCTTGCGCGCGCCCTGCGCGAGCTTCGCGGCGAAGCGCGCGTACGCGTCGGAGCGGGCGGGCACGGCGAAC
>NZ_KI912680.1:23651-36077 GCF_000519345.1 Deinococcus pimensis DSM 21231 | reverse complement strand
CCGCGGCCGCGGCGGCCGCGTCCCCCACGGCGGGGACGGACGTCAGGGTGGGGAGACTGCTCACGCGGCGGCGCAGCACGTCCGGGAGGGCGTCGCCCCAGGGGTCGCCGCCGACGCCCTCGAGCTGGGGGAGCAGCACGACGTCCGCGCGCTGCAGTTCGAGGATGCGTCCCAGCGCCAGCTGGACGTAGGGAGGTTCCCCGACGAGGCTCTCCTGACCCAGGCGGTACGCCTCGTCCTTGGAGAGGGTGGGACGCAGGACCTCGACGCCGAGGTCCTGCAGGTAGGGCTCCCAGAAGCGCAGATAGCGCGAGCCCAGCGTGTCGAGCAGACCGACCTTCACGGGGACAGTGTAGCAACCGCGCCCCGCGTCAGCCTTCCCCCGCGTCCCGGCGGTAGTCGCCGCTCTTGCCGCCGCTCTTGGCGAGGAGCCGCACGTCCGTGATCTCGATGGCCTTGCTGGCCGCCTTGAGCATGTCGTACACGTTGAGGGCCGCGACGGTCACGGCGGTCAGGGCCTCCATCTCCACGCCCGTGGGACCCACCGTCCGCACGGTCGCGGTGACGTGCACGCCGCCCTCCTCCAGCGTGACGCCGACGTCCACCCCGGAGATGGGCAGCGGGTGGCACAGCAGCACGAGGTCCGAGGTGCGCTTCACGCCCGCGATCGCCGCGAGCCGCGCGACGCTCAGGGGGTCTCCCTTGCGGTTCGCGCCGCCCACGAGGGCGGCGCGGGCCTCCGGCGGGAGCCGCACCCAGGCCTCGGCGGTCGCCTCGCGGGCGGTGTCACGCTTGTCGCTCACGTCGACCATGCGGGGCTGGCCGTCGCGGAAGTGGGTGAGGGCGGGCTCGTCGGTCATGCGAGAAGTATGGCAGACCGCCCACCTGGCGAGGGGTGGGCGGGAAGTGGCCGCCGAGCTTTGGGCGTCGTACGGACCGGAGCGGTCCGGTCCTTATGCCTGGGCCGTCGACGCGTCTCTACAACCTCAGTTGTCGGGGAGGTCGAGCCCACGCAGCGCGGCGAAGGGGGACTCCTCGCGCTCCAGGGTGATCTGGTCGGGCTCCACGACGGGCACGCGGGCGGCGTGCTCGCAGGTGCCCTCGTTGAGGTCCTGCCCGCAGACCTGGCACAGGCCCTTGCAGTCGGGGTCGTGCAGGACGCTCAGGGGCGCCTCGACGATGGTGGTCTCCGCGAGGAAGTCGCTGAGGTCGAGCGAGGGCAGGCCGAACACGAGGTGCTCCTCGCCCTCCTCGGTCTCCTCGAGGTGCGGGGTGACGGTGGCGGGGTCGTAGCGCAGCAGCGTGCCGAGTTCGAGGTCGAGCGGGACCGACACGGGGCGCAGGCAGCGGGCGCACTCCATCTGCAGGGTGGGGCGGAAGCGGCCGGAGAGCCAGAACTCGCCGTCGCCGCCGATGGTGTGGACCTCGACCTTGTAGGGGGCGGGCTCGGTGAATTCCAGCGTGTGCTGCTCGCCGCCCTGCTCGTAGCGCAGCGAGGTGAGCTCTCCGCTCACGCTGGTGTCGCCGAGCGAGCGCAGCAGGCTCGAAAGGTTGATGGTGGGAGCGGAATCGGTCATCTCCGTATGATACGGCGCGGTCGTGGGGGGCATTCCGCATGGGGTCTCAATGGGCGCGGGGCGCGGAAGTTGTATGGACAGGGGATGCATATGCGTGAAGGACTTCACGCATATGCACGGGAGCGGCCTGGATAGACATAATGATTCAGCGTGTGGCATAGCGTTTGGCGCCTGATAGGCTCCGTGCATGGACATTGCCGTACTGGGTATTCCGATGGACCTCGGCGCGGGCCGCCGCGGCGTCGACATGGGGCCGAGCGCGCTGCGCAACGCCCGCCTCTCGCGGGCGCTGCGCAACCTCGGGCACGTCGTCCGTGATCTCGGGGACGTGCCGGTGCCCGTCGCGGAGACGGTCGACAAGCACGAGGAGACCGGCCTGATCTTCCTGGAGACGATCCTGGGCGCCTGCGCGAGCGCGGCGGAGCGCCTGCGCGACCTGCCTGCCGGGACCTTCCCCATCAGCCTCGGCGGCGACCACAGCGTCAGCGTGGGGACCGTGGTGGGCGCGTCGCGCGGGGAGCGGACGGGTCTGATCTGGGTGGACGCGCACACGGACTTCAACACGCCCGCGTCCAGCCCCAGCGGCAACATCCACGGGATGCCCGTCGCGCACCTCGTGGGCCTCGGCGAGGAGCGTCTCGCGCATCTCGGCGGGGACTGGAACGTCCGTCCGGAGGACATCGTGATGATCGGGATCCGCAGCGTGGACCGCCGCGAGCGTGACCTCGTGCGGGAGCACGGCATCACGGTCTACACCATGAAGGAGGTGGATCAGCTCGGCATGTCCCGCATCGCGGAGGAGACGCTCGAACGGCTCGGGGGTCTGCCGCGCCTGCACGTGTCCTTCGACGCGGACGCGCTCGATCCCTCCATCGCGCCGGGCGTGGGGACGCCCGTGCCGGGCGGCCTGACGTACCGGGAGGCGCACCTGCTGATGGAGCTGCTCTCCGAGAGCGGGCGTGTGACGTCCATGGACATCGTGGAGGTCAACCCGGCGCTCGACACGCAGAACCAGACGGCGCACGTGATGGTGGGGATGGCGGAGAGCCTGCTCGGCAAGCGCATCATGTGACGCGCACGCCGAACGGGCGAGGGGCGAGGGTGTTCCCTCGCCCCTCGCCCGTTCGGACTCACTTCACGACGTTGAGCAGGAGCGGGAGGGTCTTCTTGACGCCGGCGCGGTCGGTGACGACGACCTTGATGGCCTGCGGCCCCACGGGAGCGTCGGCGGGGACGGCCACCTTGTAGACGAGCTTGAGTCGGTTGTAGAAGTTGACCTTGGTGGTGCTCCCGACCGTCTCGGTCTTGATCATCTCGCGCTCCGCGACGGTGCGGTTGAGGGACACCGTCCAGCCCGCGGGCGCGTCGGTCGTGACGTTCTCGAACCAGACGATGTCCTTGCTGACATTGCGGACCCGGCCCAGGGAGTCCGAGTCGTCGAAGTTGACGGGGACGAACTCGCCCATGCGGGCGTTGTCGATGCCGAAGTAGGGCGCGGGGTACGTGTGGGCCACGTAGAGGCTCTCGCCGGGGCGGATATTGACGGGATCGTCGACGTCCAGGCTGGAGGGGGTCTGGGCGCTTCCTCCGGTGACGGAGGGCGCGCAGGCACCCAGCAGCAGGGCGAGGGGAAGCGTGAGCAGGGCAGGGGTCTTCATTATGATCTCCTTGAGCGTTCTCCCAAGAAGGATAGGTGCAAGAGGCGAGGAGGGAGGCCGCAGATGTGGCCTCCCTCCTCACGGATGCGTTCCTCAGTCGAGGATGCGCTTGAGATGCAGGAAGATCTCGTACCAGTCGCCCTTGTCGCGCGGGCGCTTGCCGCGCAGTTCGATGCGGGCGAGCGTGCGGACCCAGTCGGGCGTGAGCTGCGCGCCGAGGACGGGGTCGTTGACGAGGTCGGAGAGGCCCTTGGGCAGGGCGCCCTCGGTGGAGATGCCGTAGAACTCGACGGATTCGAGCAGGTCGTGGACCGTGATGCTGTAGGCCGCGGCGAGGGTCTGGAGGGTTTCGAGGCTGGGGTTGGTGCGCCCGCGCTCCAGGTCGCTGAGGTACGGCACGCTGATGCCGGCGGTTTCCGCGACGTCCTTGAGCCGCAGCCCGCGCTCGCTGCGCAGTTCACGCAACCGTTCGTGAAGTTTCATGCTCACCTCCTTGGCTGCGGCGACGGCTCGCTTCTCGGGTGTCGTGTGACACGTCGGGAAGCGCGTTTCGCTTCGCCATGGTGGGGTTTGGTATCTACAGAATCCCCCACCGTTACTTGGAGTGTAACACTGCCGTCCAGTTGGGTCAAGACAGAATGGACGAAAGCGTTGTTGCCATTCCCGTACCGATCTGTTATGATCGTAATCAAGAGCAGGTTTTAGCCGAGGAGGACGTATGCGAGCACTTGAAACCATCGCACATACCATCAAGGTTGGCAAGGTCCACCCCACCATGGTCATCAACACCCTCATCGAGATCGAGAACGAAGGCGGCGCCGCCGCCCTGCGCCGCGTCGAACGGCACCTCAGCCGCAGCGAGGAAGCCCTGCGCGAACGCGAGCACCCCCACAGCGGCCTCGCCCGCGCCTGGCGCGACGCCACCCGCGCCTACCTCATCGCGCACGCCGAACGCCGCCAGGCCGTCTGACCACACCTCCGACAGAACGGCGCCCGAACAATCGGGCGCCGTTCTCGTTGTCCTCGTCCGACGCGGGCCACGCCCACGCGCGAGCGTCCACGCGCCTCAGTCGAGCTTCAGGCCGTACACGTCCGAGTACTTCTCCGTGAGGTACGTCACGTACGCGTCCGCCGAGAGCGGACGACCCGTCGCGCGCAGGGTCAGCTCGCGCGGGCTGAAGCGCCGCCCGTACCGATGCACGTTCGTCCGCAGCCACTCCAGCAGCGGCCCGTACTGCCCGGACGTCAGGCCCGCGCCCACCGCCGGGTCCTGCGCCTTCGCGGCCTCCAGCAGCTGCACGCTCAGCAGGTTCCCGAGGCTGTACGTCGGGAAGTACCCGATCAGGCCCGCCGACCAGTGGATGTCCTGCAGCACGCCCTCCGCGTCGTTCCCGGGCGTCACGCCGAGATCCTCGGCCATGCGGGCGTTCCACGCCTCCGGCAGCTCCGACACCCGCAACCTGCCCTCCAGCAGCGCCACCTCCAGCTCGAAGCGCAGCATGATGTGGAAGTTGTACGTCACCTCGTCCGCCTCCACGCGGATGAGGCTCGGCTGCACGCGGTTCACGGCGCGGTACACCGCCTCGGCGTCCACGTCCGCGAGCGCGTCCGGGAAGAGCTCGCGGAAGCGGGGGAAGTAATGCTGCCAGAAGGCGCGCGAGCGGCCCACGAGGTTCTCGAACATCCGCGACTGGCTCTCGTGCACCCCGAGACTCGCGCCCGCCGAGAGGGGCGTGCGCTCCAGCTCGGGCGCGACGCCGCGCTCGTACATGCCGTGCCCCGTCTCGTGCCACGTCCCGAACAGGCTCATCGGGAAGTAGTGCGGGTCGAAGCGCGTCGTGACACGCACGTCGCTGCGACTGAAGTTCGTCTGGAAGGGATGCGCGCTCACGTCCAGCCGCGAGAACCCCGGCCTGAGTCCCAGGTCCGCCGCCACCTCCAGCGCGAAGGCCCGCTGTACGTCCACCGGGAATTCCCGCGTGAGCAGGCCGTAGTCCGTCGCGTCGCCCGCCGCGACGATCGCGCGCAGCAGGGGCTGGGTCCGTTCACGCAGGTCCGCGAAGACCGAGCGGATCTCCGAGACGCGCGCCTCGGGCTCGTAGTCGTCGATGAGGGCGTCGTAGGGATGATCGTCGTACCCGACGAGGTCCGCGTAGCGCCGCGCGAGGTCGAACATCTTCTCCAGGTGCGGCGCGAAACGCGCGAAGTCCGACTCGCGCCGCGCCTCCACCCAGGCGTGGTGCGCCTCGTTCTGCGCGCGGGTGCGCTCCTCGACGAACTCGCTCGGGATCTTCGTGGCGCGGTCGTAGTCGCGACGCGTGACCCGCACGAGCGCGCCGTCCACCGTCTCCGGGTCGGGCGAGCCCGCCTCCAGTTCCGCGAGGAGCGCCTCGATGCGCGGCGACGTGAAGCGCTCGTGCGCGAGGCTCGCGACGGTCGCCATCTGCAGGCCGCGCACGCGCGCGCCCTCCTCGGGCATCATCGTCTCCTGGTCCCACGAGAGGAGACTCGCGGCGGCGTTCAGGTCGTGGGCCTGACCCAGCAGGACCCGCAGTTCTTCCAGGCTGTTCATGCCTCAAGCTATCAGCGTGGAACGCCGGACGGCCCGACCTGGACCGCCCCGCGTTCCTAGGCGTTCTGGCCGATGCGCGGCGTCCGTGCACCACGCGCGGTTCTCACTGCCAGCGCTCGCGGCCCTCGGCGCGCTCGCCGAGCAGCAGGGGCCGGACCTCCCCGACGAGGTACAGGCTGCCCGCCACGACGGACAGCCCCTCCGGAAGCAGCGAGAGCGCCTCACCCGGCGTCGCCGCGACACGCGTGGGGACCCGCCACAGCCCCGCCAACGCGTGCGGGTCGGCGGCGCGCGGCGAGAGCTCGGCGCGGGTGAGGACCACCTCCGACGCGACCTCCTCGAGGGCCTCCGCGAGCCCCGAGAGGTCCTTGTCGGCGGCGGCGCCGAACACGAGCGGCACGCGGTCCACACCGAGGCCCCGCAGGGCCGTCACGAGCGCGCGGGCGCCCTCGGGGTTGTGCGCCCCGTCGAGCAGCACGGTGCGGGCGCCCACCCGCAGCAGCTCCATCCGTCCGGGCCACTCGGTTCCGGGGGCGCCGCGCTCCACCGCGCCCGGCGCCACGCCGAGCGTACGCGCCGCCAGCGCCGCGAGGGCCGCGTTGCGCGCCCCGTGTGGCCCCAGCAGGGGCGTCCGGAAGGCCACCTGCCCTCCCCCGTCCTGCAGCGTGACCTCCCAGCCGTCCCAGCCGAGCGAGTGGGCCGAGAAGCGGGCGTCCTCGTCCAGGACGCGCAGGTCCGCGCGGGCGGCGCGCAGCACCTCCAGCGCCTCGCCCGACGCGCCCGTCACCGCCACGCGCCCCTCGCGCAGGATGCCCGCCTTCTCCGCCGCGATGAGCCCGACGGTCTCCCCGAGGATCTCGGTGTGGTCGAGTCCGACGTTCGTGACGACGCTCAGCGCCGGGTCGAGGGCGTTGGTCGCGTCGAGCCGTCCGCCCAGCCCGACCTCCATGACGGCGGTACGCACGCCGCCCTCGGCGAAGAGCAGCACGCCGAGGGCCGTGACGATCTCGAAGAAGGAGGCGCCCACGGCTTCCGCCTGCGGACGGACGCGCGCGAGGGCGTCCAGCACCACGGGCGTGGGCAGTTCGGCGGGCGGTCCTTCGACGCCGACCCGGAAGCGCTCCGCGAAGCGCGTCAGGTGCGGCGACGTGAAGAGCCCCACGGGGTCCCCGGACGCCGCGAGGACCGACGCGAGCGTCGCGGCCGTGGAGCCCTTCCCGTTCGTGCCGCCGACCAGCACGACCCGCAGGGCGTCCTGCGGACCCCCGAGCCGCGCGAGGAGCGCGTGCGTGCGCTCCAGGCCGGGCGTCATCCCGAACCGCTGACGGGCGTACAGCCAGTCGAGGTCGGGGACGGAGGTCACCTCGACTCGAAGTACGCTTCGAGCGCCGGGACGATCTGCTTCTTGCGGGAGATGCGGTGCCCGAGGTCCGCGACGCCGTCCGTGACGGTCGCACCGAACGCCTCGGTGAGGAGACGCTCCTCGGTGGCGCTCAGGACCAGCGTGCGGTTCGTCTCGCCGAGGATGTCCACGACGGACAGCAGCACGCCCGCGAGGTCCGACGCGGCCTTCTCGGCGTCCATCGCTTCAAGCAGCTCCGCCTTGCGGCCCAGCACGTACGCCGGGTTGGTCGTCTCGATCACGCCGAGACCGTAGGGGCGCCCGCCGAACTCGAAGACCTTGTAGTCCATCTTGAGCATGGTGGCGGCGGGCGTGTCGCCCAGGTCGCTCTTCGCGGCGAACATCTCGCCCGCGTAGGCGCTCACGTCCGTGATGCCCGCGATCTGCGCGAGGTACGCGACGACCTCGCGGTCCTCGGCGGTGGTGGTGGGGCTGCGGAAGTGCAGCGTGTCCGACAGGACCGCCGACAGCAGCAGTCGCGCCTCCGTGGGTTCGATCGGGAGGTTCGCCTCCCGGTGGAGCTTCGTGAGGATCGTGGCGGTGCAGCCGACCGGCTCGAAACGCAGGTACACGGGCACGTTCGTGCTGAGGTCGCCGAGCTTGTGGTGATCCACCACGTGCGTCACGGCGAGGTCGTGCAGGCCGGGCAGGGACTGCGCGGACTCGTTGTGGTCCACGAGGGCCACGCTGGACCCGGCGGGAAGCTCCGTCAGCAGGGGTGGGAGGTCCACGCCCGCCCCTCGCAGCACGAAGGCCGTCTCCAGGTTCGGCTCGCCGAGACGGTAGGCGGTGGCGTCCACGCCGGTGCGGCGCAGGAAGCTGGCGTACACCAGCGCGGAGGTGATGGCGTCGGTGTCGGGGTTGAGGTGTCCGAAGACGGCAGTCATGCGGGGATTATACGGACGCCGGGCGGCCAAAGAGAAACCCCCGCGCGAGGCGGGGGTTTCTCGGGGGTCTGCCTGGGTTAGAAGCGGACGTTGTAGCCGATCTTGAACCCGTTGATGGTGGAGGTGGTGCCACCGGTGTTCAGGTTGAAGAGGCCGTAGCTGGCGGTGAAGCCGCTGAAGCCGAGCTGCGCGTACACACCGTTCACGGTGCCGCTCGCGGTGCCGGTGGTCACGGCGTTCAGGGTACCGGTGTCGCCCGAGTAGATGGGGTCGACCGAGGCGTTGAACGCGTTGTTGTCGCTTCCGACCGTGACGGCGGGGACGTTGTAGCCCTGGTAGTAGCTGTAGCCGACGCTGAAGGTCGTGCCGGCGGTCAGGAACTGACCGAAGCCGACGTTCGCGTTGGCGTAGAGCTCCGTCGTGGCCGCACCGGCCGCAGGGGTGGTGATGCGGTTGGACACGCCACCGCTGACCGTGGGGGCCAGGGGGAGGCTCGTGAAGGGCGCGGAGAGCTGGGCGCCGTACTTGACGGTGCTGAAGTCCGTGCCGTAGGCCGAGCCGGCGGCGGTGTCGTACGTGCGGTAGCGCGCGAACGGACGGAACGTGACGCCGCCGAGGTTGGCGGTGTAGTCCGCGTACGCCTGGATGTTCGTGAGGCCGTAGGCGCGAATGCCTGCGGTGTCATCGAAGAAGTTCAGGTAGCTCGCGGTGATGTTGAGGCCGGGGATGAGGGCGTTCGCGGCGGCACCGTTGTGCGTGAGGCTCACGCCGAAGGCGCTCCGGTAGACGCTGTTGCGGACGACGTTCGGGAAGTCCCCGTCCTCGCCCGAGGTCACCTGCGTCACCTGCGTACCGTTGAGCGTGGCGTTCTCGAAGGACGCGTTCAGGCTGAAGCCGCGGAAGAAGTTGTTGACGCCCGCGTTCACGCCGAAGCCCGCACGGTTCACGTTGGTGATCGTGCTGAGGTAGGGGCGGTTGGTGTCGTAGTACGCGCCGAGGCTGATGATGCCGAAGGTGACGTCGCCACGCACGCCGTAGCCGACCTGGTCGGGGGCGAAGGGGTACTGGTCGTCGTCGGTGTTCAGGCCGCCGGTCGACGCGAGGGCGTAGTCGGGATCGATGGCGCGGAAGTCCGCCTTGAGGGCCACGGGGCCGACGGCGAAGCTGGCGTTGGTGTAGAACGCCTGATCGCGCGCGTCGAGGTTGCGGAAGCCGGTCGCGTTGGAGGGGATCGTCGCGACGTAGGCGCCGGTGAGGCCGATGCCGAAGGCGTTGAGGTTGAAGTCCGCGCCGATACCCGAGGCGACGCCGTTCTGCTGAGCGTAGCCGAGGCCGAGGGTACCGAGGCCGACGTTGAAGTCGCCCTTGATGCCGAAGTAGTTGCTGTTGACGCCGCCGCCCACGTCACCGTAGCCGGTGGCGACCGTCAGCTTGGGCGCCAGGGGGAGGTCCACCGCGTTGGCAGTGAGGACGACGCCGCGGCGGTAGCCGTGGCTACCGTCGGTGTTGTCGTTCTGGAAGAAGTAGGGGTTGAACGCGAACGCGCTGTAGCGGCGCTGGTAGGTCAGGGCGAAGGGGCTGTTGCCCAGCGTGCCGTTGACGGTCGCGTTGTTCAGGTACAGGGTCGTGTCCTGGGCGTTGGGCGTGGCGCCCGCACCGGCGACCGGGGTGAAGAGGCCGCTGAAGCCGATGCCCAGCGTGGCGCTCGACACCTTGAAGGTGTTGGTGTTGACGATGTTGCCGACGCTGACGCTGAACACGGCGCCGCTGCTGCTGAACGTCGTGCCGGCGTCGGCGGTGGTGACGTCGGCGTCGCCGAACGCGCCACCCAGGGGGGTGTTGAGCGTGAGGCGGTCGACGTCGAAGTTCGTGCCGCCGGCGATCAGGCCGGTCTGGCCGTACTGGATGTTGAACTGGACGCCGCTGACGCCCACGCGGCCCTGCTCGAGGGCGCCGAGGCGCGTCTCGTTGGCGGTGACGCGGTTGCCGAGGGCGTCGAACTCGGTGCGCTCGACGTAGCCGGCCTCGATGGCGCTCACGCGGTCCTGAAGGCTCAGGATGTCCTGGTTGAGGAGGACGGTGAGGTCGTTGAGGGCGGCGATGCTGCTGGCGTTGTCGTCGACGTCGGCGCGCAGCGTGTCGTAGTTGCTGGAGAGCTCGTCCACGCGGGTGGTGAGGTCCGTCAGCTGGTTGGCGAGGTCACCGGCGGCCGCGCCGTCCCCACCGGGGACGTTGAGGCTCTCGAGGCGCTCCTCGATGCGGGCGATGTCCTCCTTGGTGGCGGCGTTCTCCTCGAGATCGGAGACGCGGACGCCAAGGGCGGCGAGGTCGGCGGCGAGCTCCTGAACGGCGTTCTGGAGCGAGGTCAGGGTCTCGTCGCTGATGCCGGCGGTGCCGTTCTGCGCGACGCGGTCAAGGACGCGGGCGATGATGATCGCGGCCTGGTAGCGCGTCAGGTTCTGGTTGCCGCGGTACGTGCCGTCCGGGAAACCGAGGATGATGCCTTCCTGGACCAGGCGGTCCACGGCGTCCTTGGCCCAGTGACCGGCGGGAACGTCCGTGATCGACGGCGCCTGGGTGGCGGTCGTCGTCGTCGTTCCCTGGGCGGCGGCGGCCCCGAAGGACAGCACGGCGGTCAGAGCGAGAAGTGCCTTCATCTTCATACAAACCCCCTACGGTGCCCGTTGGGGACGTCCCTCTGCCTGGTGCGTGTTCGGGGGCGAGTTGCCGGGTTTCCTCTCCCCTAGTTGCGCCTTGCGCGTCGATCGGTCCTTCTCGGGCCCCCAGACGTCCTCTTCCCCTTCGTGAGAGTTTCGGACGTTCTGGATCAGAGTGATGATACACATGTGAAGAGAAAACGGTCAACCCTGAGATGAGAGCAGACGGTACTTCTTCCCTTCATGATCTGAATCTGAAAATGCCGACAAGGACGAAGAACGACGTACCACCCGGGTTTCTTCGCCGAACCCGAACCACAATAGTCTGAAAAATTGGTGTGTAAGCCTAAGAAGTACTTGAGACGGCGTTGGAGAACCAGCCGGGTATGACGCCCTTGAAGTACCTCTGCCCCCACTCGAGCGCCCATTCGGCGTAGCGTCCCTCCTCGATCGCGGTTCTGGCCCGCTCGACCACCCGGTGCAGGTAACGGATGTTGTGCAGGGAGAACATGCGCGGCGCCAGCATCTCCTCTGCCTTCACGAGGTGCGCGAGGTAGGCGCGCGTGTAATGGCGGCAGGCGTAGCAGTCGCAGTCCGGATCGATGGGACTCATCTGCTTCCGGGGGGCGCTGCTGTTCATGTTGACCCGTCCATCGTCCGTCAGCACGTACCCGAAACGGCCCGTACGGGTCGGATAGACGCAGTCGAACATGTCCACACCGAGCCCGATGGCGGCCACGAGATCCTCGGGATGCCCGACGCCCATCAGGTAACGGGGCTTCGCGGCCGGCAGACCGTCGGCCGTCTGCCGGATGGCCGGGTACATCTCCTCCTTCGACTCACCGACCGCGAGGCCACCTATAGCGAAGCCCGGCGTCCCGAACGCGACCGTGGCGGCCAGACTGCGTTCCCTGAGCTCGGGGAACACGCCCCCCTGCACGATGGCGAAGAGCGCCTGATCGTCGCGCGTCTTGGACTTCAGGGAGCGTTCCAGCCACCTCAGCGTCCGCTCCAGGCTGTCACGAACGTACTCCTGCGTGGCCGGGTAGGGCGGGCACTCGTCGAACGCCATGATGACGTCCGCGCCGAGCGCTTCCTGCACGCCGACGGACCGCTCGGGCGTCAGCAGGACCGGGGAACCGTCGAGGTGACTCTTGAAGGTCGCGCCTTCCTCCGTGATACGCCGCATATGGCCGAGACTCATGACCTGGAAGCCTCCCGAGTCGGTCAGGAAGGGCCCCGGGTAGGCCGTGAAGCCCTGCAGGCCGCCGTGCTGCGCGACGAGGTCAGGTCCGGGCCGCAGCATCAGGTGGTACGTGTTGGCGAGAATCATCTGGGAGCCCACGTCGAGGACTTCCCGCGGGCTGAGCCCCTTGACGCTGCCCTGCGTGCCGACGGGCATGAACATCGGCGTGCGAACGGTGCCGTGCGGGGTGTGGAAGTCCGCGGTGCGGGCCCGTCCCGACGTGGCTTGAACGGCGAACTCGAACATCCGGTCAATCTAGCGCAAGGACGGACACCGCCGCCGATCCCGGTACAGCAGAAGGTCGGGCGTTCAGGGGTGACCTGAACGCCCGACCTTGACGTGGAGCGGGAGACGAGATTCGAACTCGCGACATCTACCTTGGCAAGGTAGTGCTCTACCAGCTGAGCTACTCCCGCAAAAAACCTCC
>NZ_KI912680.1:14518-23551 GCF_000519345.1 Deinococcus pimensis DSM 21231 | reverse complement strand
GTTGCCTCCCGAGGGTGGTTGGTTCGTGGTTCTTCGGTTGTCATGCGTCGCGCCCACCAGGGGCACCGCCTCAACTGAGGCTCAAAAAGAATAGACCACCAACCCAAAAGTGTCAAGCGCCCCTTCCTGACACAGCAGAAGGAAAGGGTGCTGCGCACCCTTTCCTTCTGCCTGTATGCAAGAGGAGCACGCGTGTTAGCCTGCGCGCATGAAGGTCAGCGTGCTGCTGTTCGCCCGTCTCAAGCGCGAAGCCGGTACCGGGGAGGTCACCGTGGACCTGCCGGACTCGGCCACCGTCCGGGACGCGGCGCGTCTCGTCGAACGCGATCATCCGGTGAGTCTCGGCGGGTGCATGGCCGCCGTGAACGAGCGCTACGCCACCCCCGACACTCCTCTTTCCGACGGGGACGAACTCGCGTTCCTGCCGCCCGTCGCGGGAGGGTCCGGCCGCGGGCACGAGGACGTGCGCTGCGTGGTCACGGAGGAGGAACTCCAGCTGGGCGCCGCCGCCGACTTCCTCGTCCGTCCCGGCTGGGGCGCGCAGGCGTACTTCGTGGGGACGGTGCGCTCCCCCAACAAGGGCATGGACGTGGATCACCTGGAGTACGAGGCGTACCCGCCGATGGCGCTGCGCGTCATGCACGACGCCGTCGACCTCGCGCGCGAACGGTACGGCCTCGGCGGCGCCTACGTCGCGCACCGCACGGGCCGTCTGCGTCCCGCCGAGGCGAGCATCCTGATCGGGGTGGGCAGCGCGCACCGACGGGCCGCGCTGGAAGCCTGCGACTTCCTGATCGAGCACCTCAAGGTGCATCTGCCCGTCTGGAAGCTGGAGGTCGGTGAGAACGGCGAGTCCTGGGTGGAGGGCAGCACGGGCGCCCCGACCCTCTAGATCAGCGGGTCCCCTGCTCGGAGCTCATGTCCTTGAGGGGCGCCAGCCTCTGGTACAGCCGGTCCGCGATGCGGTAGAGCGCGAACAGGACGAGCGCGAGGATCGGCAGCATCCACCACTGCTCCACGCCGTGCAGCAGCCCGTTGAAGCCCGCGTGCAGCGCGGCGCTCAGCAGCAGGCCGCGCGTGCGCCACCAGCGTTCGCGGGTGAAGTGCGCCCGCGCGAGGGCGTAGCCGATCGGGACGCTGAACAGCGCGTGCGCCAGCATCGTGAACGAGCCGCGCCACACGGCCACGCCCACCCCGTACTGCAGGCCGTACGCGAGGTTCTCGAACAGCGCGAACGCGAGGGCCGCCGTGACGGCGTACACCAGCCCGTCGACGGGCTCGTCGAAGTCCCGCTCGCGCACCGCCGTGCTCGCCGCGAGGAGCTTCGCGCCCTCCTCCACCAGCGCGGTGAGCACCACCACCACCCACGCGACCGGGACGGCGTTGAAGCTCAGCTCCAGCGCGGCGGAGAGCAGCCACGCGAGCGCGCCGTAGCCGAAGGTGCGCCACAGCAGCCACGCGGGCTCCGGGTGGATGTCGCGCCGGGCGAACAGCCAGAACCAGAACGCCGCCGGGAGCAGCGTCACCGCGAGCAGCACCGTGAAGCTCACGTCGCCGCGAGCGCCCGGCGCATCGGCTGCTGCGCGAGGTGCGTCAGGGCCAGCGCGAGCGCGTCCGCCGCGTGGTTGCTGCCGATCTCGCGCAGGCCCAGCGACGCCTTGACCATGTACTGGACCTGGGCCTTGTCGGCCCGCCCGTGTCCCACGAGCGCCTGCTTCACCTGCATGGGCCCGTACGCCTGGATGGGCAGGTCCATCTGCGCGCAGGCGAGCTGCACCACGCCGACCGCCTGCCCCACCTTGAAGGCCACGTCGGCCTGACGGCGCAGGAACTGATCCTCGATGGCGACGGCCTCGGGCTGGTAGATCTCGATGAGGCGCGTCAGCTCGGTGTGCAGGTAGAGCAGGCGGCGCGGCATCAGCCACGCCGACTCGGTGTAGACGCACACGTGGTGCAGGTGGCGCGCCTTGCGGGCGTCTCCCTCCACGATGCCGATACCGAGGTTGGCGAGGCCGGGGTCGATGCCGAGGACGATCATTGCGGTCAGTGTAGCAACAGTGAAGGGAATGCCGTGCTCAACACGCGGGGCCGG
Organism: Deinococcus pimensis DSM 21231; assembly: GCF_000519345.1. Classification (GTDB taxonomy): domain Bacteria; phylum Deinococcota; class Deinococci; order Deinococcales; family Deinococcaceae; genus Deinococcus_A; species Deinococcus_A pimensis. The sequence goes on along the minus strand of NZ_KI912680.1, from coordinate 21,459 downwards.
CAGGATGACTCCTGGCCGGCCCCGGGGAGGGTCATGGGATCAGGCGTTGCCGCTCGCGCAGCCGCCGCTTCCCTCGCCGTCGGGCGAGGCGGCGCCGTCCGTGCGGAAGCTGTGCCCGCACCCGCAGGCGCTCGTGGCGTTGGGGTTGTGGACGGTGAAGCCGCCGCCCATCATGTTCTCGATGTAGTCCACCTCGCAGCCCTGGAGGAGCGGGAGGCTCATACGGTCCACGACGAGCTTCACGCCGCGGTCCACGACGATGGTGTCGCCGTCGAGTTCGCGGTCGTCGATGGCCATGCCGTACTGGTAGCCGCTGCAGCCGCCGCTCTTGACGAACACGCGAACACCCGCGTTCTCCTTGCCGCTGGTGGCGAGGATGCTCTGCGCCTTGAGGGCGCCGGTTTCGCTGATGCTGATGGCTTGGGTGACCTGCGTCATGTCCCGAGCCTAGCAAAGGTGCTCGTGAACGAAGGTGCATCTCACCCTAAAGGCGAGCGCAGCGGTCAGGATTGCGTCGCAGGGTTGCCAGGTGCGCCGCGCCTCTTATGCTGGGGCATGCAAGACGCCCTCACGAACCTCCGTGGCCAGCTTCAGGGGACCGACCTCGACGGCTGGCTCGTCTACGACTTCCAGGGCAGCAACCCGCTGGCGCGCACGCTGCTCGGCCTGCCCGAGGGCGCGCACCTCACCCGCCGCTACTTCGTGTGGGTGCCGCGCGAGGGCCGCCCCGCCCTGCTGCATCACCGCATCGAGGGCGGCACCTGGGCCGCGATCGGCGCGGGCGCCGACCTCGACCGCCGTCCCTACAGCGCCCACGAGGAGCTCGACGCGGCCCTGCGCGACGTCCTCTCCTCCGCGCGCCGCATCGCGATGGAGTACAGCCCGCGCGGCGACGTGCCCTACGTCTCGCGCGTGGACGCCGGGACGCTGGAGCGCGTCCGCGAGACGGGCGTGGACGTCGTCACGAGCGCCGACCTGCTGCAGGCCCTGCTGCAATGGTCCCCCGAGGATCTCGCCGCGCACCGCCGCGCCGTGGCCGTGCTGATGGACGCGAAGGACGCAGGCTTCCGCCTCGTCCACGACCGCCTCACCGCGAACGAGCCCGTCCGCGAGACCCAGGTGCAGGCCGAGATCATGCGCGTCATCGAGGCGGGCGGCCTCGTCACGGACCACCCCGCCATCGTGGGCTTCGGTGCGAACGCCGCCGATCCGCACTACGCGCCGGGCGGAGAGCACGACGCGACGCTGGAGCGCGGCCAGTGCGTCCTGATCGACCTGTGGGGGCAGGAGCCCGGACGCCCCAACGCGGACGTCACGTGGATGGCCTTCGCGGGCGAACCCGACGCGGAGTTCACGCGCGCCTGGCAGGCCGTGGCGGCCGCGCGCGACGCCGCCGTGGAGCTCATGCGGCGCGAGCACGGCGCGCTGCAGGGCTGGCAGGTGGACCGCGCCGCGCGCGACCTGCTCACGGCGCGCGGGTACGGCGAGCACTTCACGCACCGCCTCGGGCACAACCTCGGCGTGCTGCTGCACGGGCCCGGCGCGAACCTCGACGACCTGGAGACGCACGACACGCGCCGCCTCACGACGGGGCTCGCCGTGACGGTCGAGCCGGGCGTGTACCCGCGCGAGCGGGGTTACGGCATCCGCAGCGAGGTGAACGTGTACCTCGCCCCCGACGGTCCCGAGGTCACGACGCCCGTGCAGCACACCCCCTACGTGCTGGGCGTGGGCGACTGGGAAACGGCGCGCGCCACGGCCCTCGGGGAGAACGTCCCGTCATGAGCGGCGCGCAGGGAGGACAGACGCGCGGGCCCCTCGCGGGCCGGACCGTCATGCTGACCGGCGCGGGCGGCGCGCTCGCCACCGTCGTCGCGGACGCCCTGCGGGAGGCGGGCGCCACGCTCGTCCTCGTCGCGCGCGGGGGGCACGGCCTCACCGCGCGCGAGGGCGAGACGATCGTCGAGGCGGACCTCGCGACCCACGAGGGCGCCGCGTCCCTCGCGGCGTACCGCGCGGACGCCCTCGTGCACACCGCCGGGGGCTTCGCGATGCGGAAGGTCCACGAGGCCACCCCCGAGGACCTCCGCGCGATGTTCTCCGCGAACGTCGACACCCTCTTCCACGCCACGCGCGCCGTGCTGCCCACCATGCGCGCGGCCGGGCGCGGCGTGATCGTCGGGATCGGCGCGGGTCAGGCGGCGCGCGGCGCGGGCGCCGGGGCCGCGCTGTACACCGCCGCGAAGAGCGCCGTGCACGCGTTCCTCAAATCCCTCGACGCGGAGGGCCGCGAGGCGGGCGTGCGCGCCACCGTCCTCGTCCCCATGGGCGCGATCGACACGCCCGCCAACCGCGAGAGCGGCATGAAGCCCGAGGCCATGATCGACCCGCGCGACCTCGCGGACGCCGTCGTGTTCGTCCTCACGCGCTCCCCGCGCGGGCACGTGGACGAACTGCGCGTCAACCCACGCTAGTCACCACACGCCCGCCGAGGGCAGCGCGGACCGGTACCGCACCGACTTCACGCGCCATGCCGGATCGAGCTCTTTGAGAGCCTGGAGCGTGCCGTCGAGGTGTGCGGTCCCGTAGACGACGACGAGCCGCCCGGCCTCATGACGTGCGATGACCCCGGCGAGGTGACGGTCACGGTAATCCCGGACGACCTGCCTGAGGAACGGCGTGGGAGGGGCGGCAGGTCGGCGGAGGACGAGCCTCATCGCCGTCAGACAGACGGGAGCCGTCACCCGCTCGAAGGAACGTGGCAGGGACCTCACAAGAGCCAGATCGTCCTCTCCTAAACCCTCGATGGTCGTCGCCGGTCCGGCCGTCTCCTGCGCCGCGAAGCCCGGACGCGTACGTACGAGGCGGTCCCACTCCCGCACCATGTCGTCCACGGAGACGTCCGCCACCTCGAATCCTGGCGCGCGCTCGTTGAGGCGACGGTAGATATCCGACATCTCCGTCTTCTGACCCGTCAGGCCACAGATCGTGGAGAGGACGGCGTACACCTCTCCCAGCTCTCCGATGGGAACGCCGGAGAGCTGCCTGAAGCGGCGGGTGTTCCGCGCCGTGCCCGGCTGAACCTTCTCGAACAGGACGGGAACGCCCGCGTTCCGGGCCGCCTCCACGTCCCGTGTGACGTCCGCGTAGTACGCGCGTGAGGCCGCGTGCATCATTCCGTGGAACTCCACGGTTCTCGACCCGTTGGTGAGCGTCGCGACGGGCGTTCGCAACGGCATGACCACCTGCACGAGCAGCACCGTCAGCGGCCACGACGCCACGGTGACGCTCATGACCACGAACCACAGCGCCGCCGCACGCGGAGGACGGGGTCTGAAGCGCGTCCAGCGGCGAAGCGCGACGGACAGCGCCCATGCCGCGCCCGAAACGACGGCCCCGCCGAGCAGGATGAGGAACGAGAGCGTGCCGAACAACCAGACCACCAGCGTCCACGCTCCCAGGGACAGCACCCCGAGCAGGACGAGCGCCCGGCGGGAGAGGCCCGTCATCGAATCTCCCGGAACGAGAACGCCGACCGCCAGCGCGTGGACTCCACCCGCCACGCGGGATCGAAGCTCCGGAGCGCCCGCAGCGTTCCTTCCAGGTGCCCCGCGCCGTAGAGCACGACGAGCCGCCGTGCGGAATCCTCGTGGATGAGGCGCGCGAGGTGCCGGTCGCGCAGTCCGTAGATGATCTCCCGCGCGAAAGGCGTCGTCTCCACGCCCGCCCGTCCCCGCGACAGCGACAGGATCGCCCGGCAGGTCGCCGCGAAGGGCACGCGGACGGGCCTGAGCTGATCGAGCATCGCGTTCCAGTCCGGCCCCTCGCCCGAGGCGAGGTGGGCGGGGACGTCGAAGCGGCGCCATTCGGGGGTTCGCTTCAGGAGTCGGTCCCACTCGGCGACCATGTCGCCGTACGAGACGTCCGCGACGCGGTGCAGGGGATGGCCGGCGTCACGTTTGCGGCGGGCGTCCGTCAGCGCGTCCGCCTGATCCACGAGCCCACAGCCCGCCGCCTGCGCCCGATAGTTCGTGGTGAGGTCGCCCGACGAGCCCGTCAGCGCCATCACGCGTCTCCGGTCCATCTCTCGACTCCGCCGAACACCCTCGTGCAGGACGGGGACGCCCTCGCGCTCGGCCCTGCTCAGGTCACGGGCGACGTCCGCGTAGAACGCGGGCGACCCGATGTGGATCATTCCATGGAACTCCACGCTCCGTGTGCCGTTCGTCAGGGTCGCGACGGGCACGCGCAGCGGAGCGAACACCTGCACGAGCAGCACCGCGAGCGGCCAGAGGGACGCGAGCGCGCTCAGGGACGTGAACCACAGCGCGAACGTCCGCGCGGTCCGGGGCCTGAAGCGCGTCCAGCGCCGCAGCGCCTCCGCGACACCCACCGCCACGGCGGCGGCGAGCGCGACCACCGTGAGCGCCACGAGCGCGAGCGCGTGCATGAACCACGTCAGCAGGGCGGCGCAGCACACCACGACGACCGCCAGCAGGATCCGGGAACGGGAGGAGAAGCTGTTCATCGGCAGCACCTGTCCCGACGGTAGGGGCCGGGCGGGCCGCACCGCAGAAAAACCTCACGTCACGAGAGAAGGAGGGCGGTCCCACGTGTGGGACCGCCCTCCACCTTTCAGCCGCTCAGGCGCCGTACTTCTGGAGCTTCAAGGCGTTCGCCATCAGGAGCGGCATGAGGTCCGTGCCGCGCCGCAGGCCGAGGCTGCCCTTCTGCGCCTCCTCCTCCGTGAAGCGCGCCGCGACGTCCTTGCGGCCCCAGCGGCTCTGGATCAGCACGGGCACCGGATGCCACGAGTGCGTCAGCAGGACGCTCGGGGTGCTGTGATCCCCGACGATCGAGAGGACGTCCGGGTTCAGGTCGAGGATCTGCGGGAGGAGCTCGTCGAAGAGCTCGACCTTGTGGACCTTCTCGTCGAAGTTGCCGTCCTCGCCGGTGGAGTCGGTCTTCTTCACGTGGAAGAAGAAGAAGTCGTACCTGTCCCAGTTCTCGCGCAGCACCTGCACCTTCTCCTGCAGGGCGTCCTCGTGGCCGGGCACGTCGAGGACGTCCATCCCGACGAGCGACGCGAGACCCTTGTACATCGGGTAGGACGCGATGCACGCGGCCCTGAGGCGGTACACGTCGTGGAAGCTCGGGAAGTGCGGCACGTCGCTGTAGCCGCGGAAGAGCACGCCGTTGATGGCGGCCTCGTCCTTCAGGGCCTCCTCGGCGCGCGCCACGAAGGTGTTGACGAGGTGGGCGGTGCGTTCGCTGGCCGCGTCGTGCGCCTCCGCCACCAGGGGCGTCACGCCGGTCGCCTGGGGGTCCACGTCGGAGATGTTCGCGCCGAGCGGCGTGCCCTGCGCGCGGAACACCACGACGAAGCGGTGCTCGCTCTCCGTGTGGACCTCCACGGGCGTCCCGTCGATGTCGGGGATGGCGGCGCGGAGCCTCGCGACGACGCGGACGTTCTCCTCGTCGCTGGGACGGCCCGCGCGGCGGTCCTCCACGACGCGGCCCGCGCCGAGCGTGGCGAAGTTGCCGCGCACCGCGACGTCCCCGGCGCCGAGCTTCACGCCGATCCCCACCGCCGAGAGCGCGCCGCGCCCCACCGTGAACTTCAGGGGATCGTAGCCGAACAGGCTGAGGTGACCGGGACCGCTGCCGGGCGTGATGCCCGCACCGACGAGCTCCACCTGCCCGAGCTGGGCGCGCGCGGCGAGCGCGTCGAGATTCGGGGTGCGGGCCGTGGCGAGCTCCGTGTCGCCGCCCTGTTCGCGCGGCAGACCGCCGACGCCGTCGAGCACCACCATCACGATCTTGCTGGGTGTTTCCTTGGCCAGTTCACGGATGACATCGAGCATGAATTCCCTCCTCGGTCGGGACGGCGGGGCCGTCCGCGTGCGCCCTGAGTGTACAGGCAGCGGGCCGGACACGTCGCGTCCGGCCCGCTGGCCTTCCTCTCAGGCGTCCGGGATCAGCCGCGCAGGATCTGCCCGTCCTCGGAGAGGGCCGGGTAGGGCTCGCCGCGCTCGCGGTAGAGCGGCGCGAGGTCCGGGTAGGCCCACTCGAACAGGCGGCGCTCCAGATCGGCGACCTCCAGCTGGGGGCGCTCGTAGAGGCCCGCCGCGAGCCGCTGGCGCTGCGCCTCGAAGAGGATCGTGGCGGCCGCGACGGACACGTTGAGGCTCTGCACCATGCCCAGCATGGGAATGACGACGTTGTGGTCGGCGGCGTCGGCGGCCTCCTGTGACACGCCCCACTTCTCCGCGCCGAGCAGCACGCAGGTGGGCCGGGTGTAGTCGAGGTCGCGGTAATCCACGGCGCGCGCGGAGAGGTGCGTGGCGAGCACCTGGAAGCCGCGCGACTGCAGCGTCCCGATGGCGCTCAGCGCGTCCGGGTGCGTCTCGACGTGCACCCACTTCTCCGCGCTGCCGGACGTGGCGCTGTAGGTGGGCAGCCCGCCGCGCGGCGCGACGGCGTGCGCGCCGAGGACGCCCACCGCGTCGCAGGAGCGCAGGATCGCGCTGAAGTTGTGCGGTTTGTTCACCTGCTCCATCAGGACGGTGAGGGTGGGCTGGCGCCGCTCCAGGACGCCGCGCAGCTTGGCGTAGCGTTCGGGGGTCAACCTCCCAGCCCCCGCAGCATGTTGAGGATCTTGTCGGCGTACTTGCGCACGCGCTCGGGGCCCATGCCGCGCACCTCGCGCAGTTCCGTCTCGGTCTGGGGGGCGCGGCGGGCGAGCTCGGCGAGGGTGGCGTTCGACGCGATGATGAAGCGCGACACCTCCTGACGGCGGGCCTCGGCGTTGCGCCACTCGCGCAGACGCTCGAAGGCCGCGAGCTGCTGCGTCGTGAGGTCGGCGGTGAGGTCGGCGGAGCCCGTGGCGGGCAGGTCGGCGTGCTCGGGCAGGTCGGGCGGGAGGTCCCGCTCGGGTTCGG
>NZ_KI912680.1:13162-14418 GCF_000519345.1 Deinococcus pimensis DSM 21231 | reverse complement strand
CGGGCGCGGGCAGCAGCGGATCGAGGCGCAGCGTGAGGCCGCCGAGGAGGTGGGCGAGGACGGCGTGCAGGTCACGCTCGCCCGCGAGGACGAGCGCCCAGTCGGCCCCTTCGAGGGCGCACAGGAGCGCGTCGAGGTCACCGTGGCGCGAGGCGCGGGCGAGGCGGGTCTCAAGGGTGTGGGTCATGTCTCCTTCTTATCGTGGACGAAAGCGCGGGAGCGCGGGTTGCCTGGACAGGCGGGGCGAGGCTCAGCGTCCGAAGCGGCGCACGCGCTCCTGGAAGCTGCGGACGGCGCGCAGGAAGTCCACCTTGCGGAAGCCCGGCCAGTACACGTCGCAGAAGTAGTACTCGCTGTACGCGGACTGCCACAGCAGGAAGCCCGACAGGCGGATCTCGCCGGACGTGCGGATGATGAAGTCCGGATCGGGCGAACCGGCGGTGTAGAGATGCGCGCTGATGTCGTCCACGCCGAGGCTCGCGGCGATCTCCTCGGCGCTGTGACCGAGCGCGCCCTGCTGACGCAGCATGCGGCGCACCGCCTCCGTGATCTCCTCGCGGCCGCCGTAACCGATGGCGACGTTGAGGAGCATCCCGTCGTAGTGCTCCGTGGCGCGTTCGAGCGCCCCCAGGTTGGCGCGGACCTTCTCGGGAAAGTCCTCGATCGCGCCGATCATCTTGATGCGGACGCGGTTGCGGTGGATGCGCGGGTCGTGGACCATGCGGGCGGCCTCCTCCGCGAAGAGGCGCAGCAGGTGCCCCACCTCCTCCTCCGCTCGGCCCTTGTTGTCGTTCGAGAACACCCAGATGGTGAGGTGCGGGATGCCGAGTTCCAGGCACCACTCCAGCACCTCGTAGGCCTTGTGCGCGCCGAGGTCGTGACCGAGTCTGGACTCCACGCCGATGGCGCGGGCGAAGCGGCGGTTCCCGTCGAGGATGAGCCCGAGGTGATTCGGGACCTTCCCGCTCGCGCGGACCTCCCGTTCCAGACGCTGCTCGTACCACCAGTACAGCGGGCGGGCGAGCGTGCCGGTGAGGCGCAGGAGGGCGGGCAGACGGGACGATCGGGTCACGGGGGACAGTCTACCGCCCCGCCGTGGGAAACAGGGACGGTGGGGCGTCCGCGAGCGCGAGGGCCTTCCGGTCGAGCCGCGAGAGGGGACGGCCGCTCACGTCCGCGAGGGGCAGGTCGGCGCGCGCGCCGTACACGCGCATCACGAGGCGGCGGTGCGTCATGACGTGCGTGACGACGCCCAG
>NZ_KI912680.1:8231-13062 GCF_000519345.1 Deinococcus pimensis DSM 21231 | reverse complement strand
AACTCCGCCCGCCCCGCCCGCGAGGACTAGAACGTGTCGCTGACGCCGCCGGAGCAGGCCGCGCCACGCTCGGGCGCCTGGGTGCCGCTCTCGAACTTGCGGACGAACGCCGCGAGACGAGCGTCGTCGGCGTTCTCCACCGCGACCTGGTTGTTCCACGCGCTCGCGACGACGGGGCTCGGCAGGTCCGGGTAGGGCGACAGGATGGTGTAGCTGTGCCCGTCCACGAGCTTCTTGAGCTTGTCCACCTGGTCCTGCGCGAGGCCCTCGCGATACGTGATCCACACGGCGCCGTGCTCCAGCGAGTGCACGCCGTACTCGTTCGCGATGGGCGCGTCGTACACCCCGCAGTTCTGCCAGCGGAAGTTGTGCGTGCCGCCCACGGGCGGCGTCTCGGTGTACTCGACGCGGCCGTCCTTGTGCTGCCCGCCCTGGTACTTGAAGGTCTTGAGGCCCTCGATGCTGCCGCTCCCGCCGCAGGCGGTGAGCGCGCCCACGAGGGCGATCAGAAGTCCGGCTTTCTTCATCCGCCTCAAGCTACCAGACGCGCGCGGGTGGAGTGTCCCGGACCGCACGCCCTACCCGCGCAGCCGGAAGGGATTGAAGTTCGTGCCGCGGTCGAAGGCGTCCACGCCCTCGGCGCGCTTGAGGAAGCGCACGACGGCGTACGTGACGGGCGTCAGCACGACCTCCAGGCCGACCTTGTAGACGTAGTTGAAGAGGATGATGGACCACAGCACCGCCGGGGGCAGGGCGTTCGCGCCCAGACCGAACGCGAGGAGCGTGAAGGTGAGCGTGTCCGCCGCCTGCCCGACGAGCGTCGAGCCGATCGTGCGGGTCCACAGCCAGCGTCCCGCCGTGGCGACCTTGAGGCGCGCGAGGACGTACGCGTTGAGGAACTCGCCCACGAAGAACGCGACGAGGCTCGCGAGGACGATCTGCGGCACGAAGCCCGCGACCTTCTCGAACGCCCCGGCGGTGGGACTGTCGGGGCCGGTGGGCAGGAGCGACACGAGGCCCAGCGTGACGGACGCGAGGAGCGTCATCGCGAGGCCGAACCAGATGACGCGCCGCGATCGGGCGTAGCCGTACACCTCGGTCAGGACGTCACCGAAGATGTACGTCAGCGGAAACAGGAAGGTGCCGCCGTCGAAGACGGGCTTCCAGCCGCCGAGGTCGAGCGTCGCGACCTTCGTGGAGGCGACGTTGGACACCACGAGCGTCACGGCGAACGCGCCCATGATGAGGTCGAGGTGGCGGGGACGTCCGGGGGCGTCCGGCGTGGGCTGAGGCTGGCGTGACATGCGGCTCTCCTTGAGGCGGGCCGCGCGGTTCCCGCGGGCGGCCCCACCGCGTGGGCGGTGCTCCGGCGGGACAGGCCGGGGCCACCGAGCAGGGTAGCGCACGGCGCGAACACGTCACATCAACACAGTCAACGCCCACGAACGCGTGCTAGCGTCGAGGAGCGCTTCCACCACGCGATTTCGTCCGTCCTGCCGCCACTTTTTTGTTGCGATCATTTCCGGAGGATCAATGCCGCACGCGAGTACACTGGCCGAGCTGCTCCAACTGCCCGAGTACGTGGGCCGCCGTCCCTTCGACGGGAAGAGCCGCACGGTTCAGGACGAGGTCCGTTCGAACCTCGTCCGCAAGCTGAAAAACCGAGAAGAGCTGTTTCCGGGCATCGTGGGCTTCGAGGAGAGCGTCGTGCCGCAGCTCGTCAACGCGCTGCTGGCCCGTCAGAACTTCATCCTGCTGGGCCTGCGCGGGCAGGCGAAGAGCCGCATCCTGCGCGCCATCACCACCCTCCTCGACGAGGAGGTGCCCGCCATCGAGCACAGCGAGATGAACGACGACCCCCTCAACCCGGTCAGCGCCGAGGGGCGCGCGATGCTCGAGACGCACGGCATGGAGCTCCCGATCCGCTGGGTGCGCCGCGACGACCGCTACGTGGAGAAGCTCGCGACGCCCGACGTGACCGTCGCGGACCTCATCGGCGACGTCGACCCGATCAAGGCGGCCCGCCTGGGCACCGCCCTCGGGGACGTGCGCAGCATGCACTTCGGGCTGCTGCCGCGCGCCAACCGCGGCATCTTCGCCGTGAACGAGCTCGCGGACCTCGCGCCGAAGGTGCAGGTGGCGCTCTTCAACATCCTTCAGGAGGGCGACGTCCAGATCAAGGGCTACCCCATCCGGCTGGAGCTCGACGTGATGCTGGTCTTCAGCGCGAACCCGGAGGATTACACGGCGCGCGGCAAGATCGTCACGCCCCTCAAGGACCGCATCGGCTCCGAGATCCGCACGCACTACCCGAAAACGGTGGAGCTCGGCATGGACATCACCGCGCAGGAAGCCTACCGCGAGGAGGGCGTGGCGGTGCCGTCGTACGTCGCGGAGCTCATCGAGGAGATCGCCTTCCAGGCGCGCGAGGACAGCCGCGTGGACAAGCTGTCGGGCGTGTCGCAGCGCCTGCCGATCAGCCTGATGGAGGTGACCTCGGCCAACGCGGAGCAGCGCACCCTGCGCTCCGGCGACGAGCCGGTCGCGCGGGTCGCGGACATCTACGCGGGCCTCCCGGCCATCACCGGCAAGATGGAGCTCGAGTACGAGGGTGAACTCAAGGGCGCCGAGAACGTCGCGCGCGAGATCATCCGCAAGGCCGCCGGGGCGGTGTTCTCGCGCCGCATGGGCAGCGCGGACACGAAGGAGACGGAGGACTGGTTCGAGGACGGCAACGTCTTCCGCGTTCCGCAGGAGGGCGGCACCGGGGCCCTCGCGGAACTCCGGAACGTGCCCGGCCTGATGGACCTCGCCGTGGCGCTCGCCGAGGGATCCTCGGACGCGCACCGCGTCGCCGCCGCCGAGTTCGTCCTCGAGGGCCTGTACGGCCGCAAGCGCCTCTCGCGCGCCGAGGAGACCTACGCCGCCCCCGAGAAGGAGACCGTCAAGGGACGCGGCGGGCGCTGGAACTGAGGACGTGGTCAGCGGTCAGCCGTCAGCAGTCAGCAGACTGGCCGCGTCCACCGAGCCTCCTGATCCCCTGACTGCTGATTGCTGAAAGCCGAGCACGCCATGCCGCGCACCACCCGTTACAGCAAATTCGAGGGCGAACTCGACCAGATCGAGTCCGCCGAACTGATGCAGATGATCCAGGAGGCGATGCTGGGGCAGGGCCTCAACGACCCGTGGGATCCCGATCCGGACGCGCGTCCCAGCATGGACGACCTGTTCGACGCGATCCTGCAGGCCCTCGTGGACCGCGACCTCATCCCGGAGGACATGCTGGAGGAGGCGATGAACGCCGAGAACGTGCAGGAGTCGCGTCTCGGGGAGCAGATCCGTCGCATGATGGACCGCCTGCAGATGGACGGCTTCATCCGCAAGGAGTTCGACGATCAGGAGGGCGGCCAGGGCGGGCAGGGCGACCCGGGCGAGGCGCGCTTCCAGCTGACGGACAAGAGCATCGACTTCCTCGGCTACAACAGCCTGCGTGACCTGATGGGCGGTCTGGGTCGTTCCAGCGCGGGCAACCACGACACGCGCGACTACGCGAGCGGCATCGACGTGACGGGCGAGCTCAAGAGCTACGAGTTCGGCGACACCCTGAACCTCGACACCACCGCGACCCTGTCGAACGTGATCAGCAAGGGCTTCGAGAACGCCAGCGAGTCGGACCTCGTGATCCGGCAGGCGGAGTACAGCAGCAGCGCCGCGACGGTGGTGCTGCTGGACTGCTCGCACAGCATGATCCTGTACGGCGAGGACCGCTTCACGCCCGCCAAGCAGGTGGCGCTCGCGCTCGCGCACCTCATCCGCACGAGCTACCCCGGTGACAGCCTGCGCTTCGTGCTGTTCCACGACAGCGCCGAGGAGGTGCCGCTCGGGAAGCTCGCGCAGGCGCAGATCGGGCCGTACCACACGAACACGGCGGGCGGTCTGCGGCTCGCGCAGCAGCTCCTCAAGCGCGAGAACAAGGACATGAAGCAGATCGTGATGATCACGGACGGCAAGCCGAGCGCGCTGACGCTGCCGGACGGACGCATCTACAAGAACGCGTACGGCCTCGACCCGTACGTGCTGGGGCAGACGCTGCGGGAGGTGGCGAACTGCCGCCGCAGCGGCATCCAGATCAACACGTTCATGCTGGCGCGCGACGCGGAGCTCATCGCGTTCGTGCGGCGCGTCTCTGAGATGACGAAGGGCAAGGCGTACTTCACGACGCCCGCGAACATCGGTCAGTACGTGCTGATGGACTACATGAGCAACAAGACGAAGGTCGTCAACTAGACCCGGACCCGGGAAGGGCGTACCGCTCCCGCGGTGCGCCCTTTCGCCGTGCTCAGCGGCCCTTCGGGGCGGTCAGGGTGACGCTGCGCGCGACCGCGTCGAGCCGGGCGAGGGCCGGGGACGCGCCCAGCGCGTCGAGCTGACGGGCGACGTCACGGGTGTAGGCGCGGTAGGCGGCGTCCACGTCCGTTCCGCCCCGTTCGAGCGTGGCGAGCAGGTCCCGCTCGCGGGCGGGCACGCCCGCGCCGAACAGGTCACGCGGCAGGAACGGTACGTCCACGGGATGGTCGAGGGACACGAGGTACTTCCCGTCGCGGGTGAGGCCCTGGAAGGTATAGAAGACCTGCCCGCGCGTGAGCGGCGCGACCTCCTGGCTGTACGCGACGAGATACCGGACGCCCGCGCCGCCCGGGAAGTCGAGGAAGCGCACGGCGCCGTGCAGGACCTGCCCGGCGAAGGCGGTGGGCAGGTACGGCAGGGTCGCGTCCCGGGAGGGCAGCGCCGGGCGGGCCCGCAGGAGGGCGCGCAACACCTCGATCTGCGC
>NZ_KI912680.1:7242-8131 GCF_000519345.1 Deinococcus pimensis DSM 21231 | reverse complement strand
GGTCACGGCGATCTCGCCCGCGCCGGGCGTGCCGCGGCCCGTGAGGGCCCGCACGACGGTGCGTCCGTCGAGGACGAGGGTGGTGAGGCCGTCCGCGCCGACGGCGGTGCGGCCGTCCCCGACGAACAGCGTGAGCCAGTTCGGGTTGGGCTTCGCGGTGACGGTGTTCACGACGGTGGTGCCCCACGCGCCCCGCAGGGTGTAGCGGGGTTTCGGGAAGCCGAACAGCAGGTCGCCCGCGTCGGTGATGCCGAGCGCGCCGCGCCGCTCCAGGCTGCTGGCGAGCATCAGGCCGCCCTGCGCGACGAGGTCGACGGGCAGGGCGCTGCCGGGGTCGAAGTAGCCGCCGTTGACGCCCGCGACGCCCCCGGCGCGCTTCACGTGGTCGAAGAGGGACGCGGCCTGCCCGACGGGCGCGGTGACGACCTTCGGGACGTACTGCGCGGGGTCGAAGCTCAGGAGGTGCAGCCGTCCGATCTGACGGTACGCCACACCCGGCGCGAGTTTGTCCGTGTCGGGCGGCGGCGTGACGGACGGGTCGGTGTTGGTGACGGTGTCCACGACGACGCGGGGCGGGTCCGCGAGGGTGAAGACGTTGCTCTGGCCGTCCGCGCCCGTGTCGAGCCGCACGACGAGGTTGCCGGAGCCGGGCGTGACGGTGAGCAGGTCGCCGGAGTCGAGCTTCTGCGCGCCGGGCGCGTTCGTGCCGACGTCGTGGAGGGTGAGGGTGAGGCCGCGCGTGTCGCGGGCGAGGTCGTAGCGGACGTCCGCGTCGAATTCCAGCACGAGGCGCTGGTGCTGCATGGCGCGCTTCATGGTGAGGCTGCTGCGGACGTTCGCGAGCCGCGCGGACGGCGCGGGCTGGGCGGGTGGGGCAGGCTGCGCGGGG
>NZ_KI912680.1:6469-7142 GCF_000519345.1 Deinococcus pimensis DSM 21231 | reverse complement strand
TCGCGCACGCCCGCGCGCTCGCCCGCGAGCTCGCGGCCCTCCCGCCCCTGGCGGTGGCAGGCACGAAGGCCGTCCTGGAGGCCCGCCATCCGCACGAGGAGAGCCTGCGGACCGCCGTGGAGTGGAACGCGGAGCACCTCGACCCGCGCCTCGTGATGGAGGCGCTGAGGAAGTGAGCGTCGTCCCGCCCTCCCCCGTCCTCTCCCCCGCCGATCTGCTCGCCCTGCTGCGGGCGCGGGGCGGAGCGGTGTTCGCCGCGCGCCTCACGTACCTCGGGCGGCCCAAGGGCGAGTACCTCCTCACCGCGCGCGGCGACCTCGTGCGCGTCGGCGGCCCCGACGGCACCACCCGCGACGTGGACGAGGACCGTTACCTCACGGTGTTCCGCGGCTACGCCTGGGCGGACGCGCGGCCCACCGGGCGCCTCACGGACCTCGGACCGCTGTTCGGGGAGAGCGCCTGATTCCCTGTACAGTGCGTCCATGACCACCTTCGCGTCCGACGTCCTGCAAGGAAAGCACGCCCTCGTCACCGGGGGCGGCAGCGGCATCAACCTCGAGATCGCCCGGCACTTCGCCTGGCACGGCTGCGCCGTCACGCTGCTGGGCCGCACGCTGGAACGCACGGAGGGCGCCGCGCGCGACATCACGGAGGCGGGCGGGCGTGCGCTGGG
>NZ_KI912680.1:2734-6369 GCF_000519345.1 Deinococcus pimensis DSM 21231 | reverse complement strand
GCCCGTGAGGAGCGCGAGGCTCAGCAGGGCGGCGCGCAGAAGGTGGGAACGGGGGCGGCGCGTCACGTCCGGAGTGTAGGGGCAGACCGCTGACGCGAGGTGAGAAGGATTCACAGTTCTTCACGTGAGAAGCGCCGCTCAGGACGCCGTGGACGTTCGATCTGTGACAAAGCTGCAAGAATTGTGCGGTTAAACTGAAACAACTATGATCGAGCCTTCACTCGCCCTGTATGGCGAAGCGTTCGACCAGGTCGAGCAGCATCTGCTCGACCTTCTTAACGCCACCGGCGTCCGCTACTGCCTCATGGTGGACCGCAAGGGCTTCGTCCTCTCCCACAAGGAGGCGCTGTGGGCACCCCGTCCCCCCGCCCTCGATTCCATCGCCACGCTCGTGGCGGGCAACGCCGCCGCGACCGGCGCCCTCGCCAGCATGCTCGGCGAGCGCACCTTCAGCGAGCAGATCCACCAGGGCGAGAACGGCGTGCTGTACGTCGAGTCCATCGGCGACAAGGCGCTGCTCGTGCTGATCTTCGATTCCAGCGTTCCGCTCGGCAAGGTGAAGCTGTACGCGAAGAAGACCATCGCGCAGCTCGAAAGCGTCCTCGACAACGTCGGCGAGGCGCCGAAGATCGAGTTCGACAAGGGCTTCAGCGACACGGCGGGCGCGCTCCTCGACGACCTGTTCGGCTGAGACGCCCCTCTCACTCTGACTGCCACCACCCGCCGTACCCTGAACGAGGAGTGACGCCATGAGCACCATCAACTTCGCGGCCCGCGAGATCAACTGCAAGATCGTGTATTACGGTCCCGGCATGTCCGGGAAGACCACCAACCTCAAGTACGTCTTCGGGACCATCCCGGGGCACCTGCGCGGCGAGATGGTCTCGCTCGCGACGGAGGACGAGCGCACGCTGTTCTTCGACTTCCTCCCGCTCGACCTCGGCAGCGTGCAGGGCTTCAAGACCCGCTTCCACCTGTACACCGTGCCGGGTCAGGTGTTCTACAACGCGAGCCGCAAGCTGATCCTGCGCGGCGTGGACGGCATCATCTTCGTCGCGGACAGCGCGCCGAACCGTCTGCGCGCCAACGCGGAGAGCATGCGCAACCTGCGCGAGAACCTCGTGGAGCACGGCATCAACCTCAAGGAGGTGCCGCTGATCCTCCAGATCAACAAGCGCGACCTCCCCGACGCGCTGCCCGCCAGCATGATCCGCGCCGTCCTCGACCCGAAGGGCGAGCTGCCCGTCTTCGAGGCGAGCGCCCACGAGGGCGTCGGCGTGTTCGAGTGCCTCAAGATGGTGAGCAAGCTGGTGCTGGAGCGCCTCTCGCAGCCGAAGTAACCCGTCCGTACCGTGATGGCCGCCCCGAACGTCGGGGCGGCCGTCCGCGTTCAGGGAACCCGTCACGCTTCTCGTGACACGTGGGGTACGCTCCTGCCATGCCCCAGACGCTGCGCCTGCTCCCCCCGTCCCTCGCCGTCGCCCAGTTTCCTCGTGAGTCCCCGGTGCCCGCGTGGGCCACGTCGGGGGACCTGTTCTGCGTGGCGCGCACGGCGGACGAGCTGTCGGTGGTGTGCGAGGAGCGCCTCGTGCCCGCCGGGGTGCGTTCGGAGGGCGGCTGGCGCGCGCTGATGCTGGCCGGGCCCTTCGAGTTCACCCTGACGGGCGTGCTGTCGTCGGTGCTCGCGCCGCTCGCGGAGGCGGGCGTGGGCATCTTCGCGTTCTCCACCTTCGACACGGACTACGTGCTGGTGAAGGCCGAGAACGTGGAGCGCGCCGTGGCGGCCCTGCGCGCGGCGGGTCACACCGTGGACACGGCTACCTCCTGACGCAGCGGATGTCCTCGCCGAAGTACCTGCGCGACAGCGTAGCGTACTCCCCGCCGTTCATGAGCTCCGCGAGGGCGGTGTTGACGGCGCGGCGCAGGTCCGCGTTGCCCTTCTCCACGGCCATGCCGATGGCCTCGGTCCAGAGGAGGTCGCTCGTGACGAGCCTCGCGCCGGGGTTGCGGGCCCTGATGTCGAGGGCGACGAGGCGGTCCGTGACGGTCGCGTCGACCTGCCCGGCGAGCAGGGCGAGCGCGGCCTCGTCGCTGGCGGAGTAGACCTTGACGTTCTTCTGGAAGGGCAGCTTGTTCAGCCAGCCGAAGTAGGTGCTGCCCGACTCCACGCCCACGCGCTTCCCGGCGAGGTCGCGGGAGGTGACGGGTCCGCCCTCGCGGGTGAGGATCACGCCGCCCGTGCAGGAGTGCGCGTTCGTGAAGTCCACGGTGAGGGCGCGCCCGGAGGTGATGGCGTGCGACGCGATCACGAGGTCGTACTGGTTGGTGGGCAGGTCGCGCAGGAGATCGTCGAAGTCGTACTTCACCCACAGGGGCTTCACGCCGAGCCGCGCGGCGAGACGGTTGCCGAGCTCCACCTCGAATCCGGTGAAGCGGCCGTTCTCCACGGCGTTGAAGGGCGGGAAGTCGGCGCTGGTGGCGAGACGGATGGTGCCGCTCGCGCGGATCTCGGCGAGGGAGGCGGCGTGGGCGCCGCCCAGGACCGACAGGGAGGAGAGAAGGGCGGTGACGACCCCGGACACACGCTTGGTCATGAACGTCTCCTTGAGGCTCATTATCCGGGGGGCGGACACGGGCGCCGGAGGAGAACGCGCAGGTTGTCTAGGCAGTACCCAGGGCGAACGACAGGCGCGCCGTCAGCGGCGTGAACCCCGCACGCCACATGTTCCGTTCGCTCGCGCTGAGGGGCGCCGTCATCACGACCGCGTGTCGCGCGCCCGCCCCGCGCGCCGCGAGGAGCCGCGCGGCCAGCAGGGCCGCCTGCGCGCCCCGGCCCCGCAGGTCGGGGCGGGTGGCCGTGGAGAAGAGGAGGGCCAGGTCCCCGAACACCTCCGACGCGCCCGCCGCGGCGGCCTCGCCGTCCACGTCGCAGATCCACAGGCGCGTGCGCGGGCGGCGCGACGTGACCGCCATGATGCCCTCGCTGCCCGCGCCGAAGCCCGGGACGACCGCGCCCAGCCACTCGTGGGGTGTCGCCTCCCGCACGGGAAGCGCGGGTTCCGGAAGCGCGCCGTCCAGGGAGCGCGCGTGCACGTTCAGCACCCGCGCCAGCCGGTAGCCGCGCCCGCCGAGCGTCTCCATCAGGTGGGGATGCAGGTGCGTGTACGCCGTGACCCCCGGCACACCGCCCCGCGCGCGCAGGAAGTCCTCCACGCGCGGCAGACACGAGGCGGTCCCCGCGCCCGAACCGAAGCCGAAGCCGACGTTCACGGGCATGCCCGGCCCGCACCAGACGGCGCCCACGTCGCCCTCGTCGAGAACGGCGCCGTCCGACGCGGCGGCGTAGGCGCGCATGTGCTCACGTTCCGCGTCCTCCACGAGGAGCGCCAGGTCCAGGGGATTCATGCGGTCCAGCGTACGCGGCGCGCCCCGCGAGCGCCTCCGCCACGTGGCGCACCCGCCCCTCGGCTAGGATGGGGAAATGCCCTTCTCCAGCATCAGCGTGACCCTCGAAGACGGAATCCTCGACGTCGCGATCAGCAGCAAGCGCGGCGCGCTCGGCCCGGACTTCTGGCGTGAGCTCCCGGACGCGCTCGCGCAGGGACGGGCGGGCGGGGCCCGCGCCGCCGTCGTGC
>NZ_KI912680.1:290-2634 GCF_000519345.1 Deinococcus pimensis DSM 21231 | reverse complement strand
GTGGCTGGTGCACGCGGGCGCGACGGTGCGCGGCTCGCTGTTCGAGGACGCGGGGGACGGGGACGGTCCGTCGCGGCTCACGACGCTCTCGGGCGGCATGGAGGGTGAGGTGCTGACCCTGCGCCGCACCGTGGAGGGGGACCTGTCGGTGACGCGCGAGGTGGAGTCCGTGGTGGTCCTCGGGCTGGGTGAGGTCACGGGCGTGGAGGGCGCGCGGGACTGGAACGTGAGGGACGGCGCGGTCCGGCTCACATTGGAAGCCGATTGGAACGAGGTCCGGATCGTGAGGCGAACCTAAACGAACTCTTGTGGACGGGGGCGATAAGGTGAGGTCGATGCTCCACCTCGCCCGCGCCCCCGGGCGCTTCGAGGCCTCCGCCTTCGACGCGCTCTCCGCGCACGTGGCCATCCTGGATCCGCGCGGGGTGATCGTGGCGGTGAACGGCGCGTGGGCACGCTTCGAGCAGGCCAACGGCGGGCGCGACACGGTCGGGCAGAACTACCTCTCGGTGTGTGAGCGTGTCGATTCCGATGCGACGGCGCGCGAGGTGGCCCTCGCGATCCGCGCGGCCCTCGCGGGGTCCGACGCGCCCTTCGAGACGGAGTACCCCTGTCACGCGCCGCACGAGCAGCGCTACTTCGTGGTGCGCGTGACGGGCTTCGAGCAGGACGGGCAGCGCTACGCGGTCGTGGCGCACGAGAACGTCACGCGCCGCAAGCTGGCCGAGCTGAAGGTGCGCGAGCTCAACCGGACGCTGGAGGCGCGCGTGGAGGACCGTACGCGCGAGCTGGCGGTCGCGAACGAGGAGCTCGCCGCGTCGAACCGGGAGCTCGCGCAGTTCGCGTACGTGGCGTCGCACGACCTGCAGGAGCCCCTGCGGATGGTGGGGAGCTACTCGGACCTGCTGGCGCGGCGCTACGGCGGGAAGCTCGACGAGCGGGCCGACACGTACCTGCACTACATCACGGACGGGGTGGGGCGCATGCGGCGGCTCATCCGGGACCTGCTGTCGCTCGCGAGCGTGGAGTCCTCGCCGCAGCGCGCGGCGCTGGACCTCGGCGCGCTCTTCGAGGAGACGCTGCGCGACGTGACCCTGGAGGACGTGTCGGTGCGGCGCGCGCCCCTGCCGCCCGTCGCCGCGAACGAGGTGCAGCTTCGTCAGCTGCTCGTGAACCTCGTGGGGAACGCGGTGAAGTTCCGCGCGCGGCGGCCGCTGGAGCTGGAGCTCTCCGGAGCGCTGGAGGGCCGCCTCGTGCACGTGGTGCTGCGTGACAACGGCATCGGGATCGCGCCGGAGCACGCGGAGCGGGTGTTCCTGATGTTCCAGCGCCTGCACGGACGCGCGCAGTTCGAGGGCAACGGCATCGGCCTGTCGATCTGCCGCAAGATCGTGGAGCAGCACGGGGGCCGCATGTGGGTGGAGTCGCGCGAGGGTGAGGGCGCGGCCTTCCACTTCACGCTGCCCGCGCACGAGGACCTCACGCCCAGCCCTGTCTAGACAGCGCGTGACGTCAAAACCTGTATCCGGGCTCCCGGAATGAAAGATCGGGCGGGCTTCGTGACGGTGCCCGTCGGTACAATGGAGGGGCTATGCAGAGCCGTCACCCCATCGAGATCCTGCTCGTCGAGGACAACCCCGGCGATGTCCTACTGACGCAGGAGGCCCTCGACGAGGCCCGCCTGCCCAACAACCTCAGTGTCGCCGAGGACGGCATGCACGCCCTGCGCTTCCTCAAGCGCGAGGGCGAATACTCGAACGCGCCCCGGCCCGACCTGATCCTCCTCGACCTCAACATGCCCCGCAAGGGCGGCCACGAGGTCCTCGACGAGATCAAGCGGGACGCGGACCTGCGCGCCATTCCCGTCGTGATCCTCACCACCTCCGACCACGAGGACGACGTGCGCCGCTCCTACGACGCGCACGCCAACTGCTACATCTGCAAGCCCACCGGCTTCGACGACTTCTTCTCCGTCGTGCGGTCCATCGAGGACTTCTGGATGAGCACGGTGCACCTCCCGCCCCGTCACGGTAACGTCTGACCGAGAACGACGAGGGCGGGCGACGCGTGTCGCCCGCCCTCTCCCCTTCCTCAACCGAGCAGCTGCGCGCGCTTCTCCTCCGTGAGGCCGAAGGCATTGAGCTGACGGTCCGTGTCCCGCACCCACGCGAGGGTGTCGCGGACGGTGTCCACGAACGGACGACGCGTGAGGCCCGCCGCCACGGCGCGTTCGTCGCTGACCCTCATGGACGCGCCCCACATGCTCCCCGCGAGCGGCAGGGGCGCCCCGAGCGCCTCCAGGGCCGCGTCGTCGCGGAAGGTCACGTGCGCGACGCGGCCCTCC
>NZ_KI912680.1:0-190 GCF_000519345.1 Deinococcus pimensis DSM 21231 | reverse complement strand
CACGGCGCGCAGCGTCTCCTCCTGCGCGGAGCGCCGTCCGAGCGCCATGACCATGTCGGCGCCCGCCTCCAGCGCCAGGACGCCCGCCTCGCCGCGTCCGTAGTTCGCGTCGATGGCCTGCATGCCCATGGAGTCCGTGATGATCACGCCGTCGTAGCCCCACTCCTCGCGCAGCAGGCCCGTGAGGACC
>NZ_KI912679.1:52283-53706 GCF_000519345.1 Deinococcus pimensis DSM 21231 | reverse complement strand
CCGGCCCGCGCGTCAGCAGCGTGTCGCGGCCCGGCGCCGCGCGGCGCGCCACCTCCGCCCAGACGGCCTCCAGATCACGCAGGGGCACGCCGTCGTCCACCACCACGATGACCTTCGCGAACATCATCTGCCCCAGGCCAAGCAGTCCGTTGCCGACCTTGTACGCGTGCCCCGGGAAGCCCTTGCGAATGGAGACGAACACGAGGTTGTGCGCCACGCCCGCCGGAGGCATGTGGTAGTCCGTGATCTCCGGCAGGATGAGCTGCGCGGCGGGCAGGAAGAGCCGCTCGGACGCCTCGATGAGGAAGGCGTCCTCCACGGGGGGGCGGCCCACGATCGTCGCGGGGTACACGGGGCGGCGCCGCATCGTCACGGCCGTCACGTGGAAGCGCGGGTAGAGGTCCTCCAGGGTGTAGAAGCCCGTGTGGTCCCCGAAGGGCCCCTCGGGCTTCCAGTCCTCCTCGGGGTCCACGTAGCCCTCCAGGACGAACTCCGCGTTGGCGGGCACGTCGAGGTCCACCGTCACGCCGCGCGTCACCGGGTAGCGCCGACCGCGCAGGTACCCCGCGAGGGCGAACTCGTCGAGGCCCGGCACGGGCGGCAGGGGCGCCGTCGCCGCGTAGATCAGCGCGGGATCCCCGCCGAGCGCCACCGCCACCTCCAGCCGCTTCCCGAGCCGCCGCGCGCTCTCCAGGTGCCGCGCGCCCGTCTTGTGCCGCTGCCAGTGCATGCCCGTCTCACGCGGGCCCATCACCTGCATGCGGTACATGCCCATGTTCTTCTCGCCCGTCTCCGGGTCCTTCGTGATGACCAGCGGCAGCGTCACGAAGGGTCCGCCGTCGAGCGGCCAGCAGTGCAGCACGGGCAGCTTCGAGAGGTCCACCTCGTCGCCGCGCCACACGACCTCCTGCACGGGCGCGCGGCGCACGCGGCGCGGCGGGAGGCTCGCGACGTCGCGCAGCTTCGGCACGTTCGACAGCAGGCCCCCCAGCCCGCCGCCCATCTTGAGGTCCGTCAGGGCGCGCACGCGCCGCGCGAGGTCGTCGAGGTCGGAGACGCCGAGCGCGAGGCTCATGCGCTCGCGCGTGCCGAGCAGTCCGATCGCGAGGGGGAAGTCGCTGCCGCGCACGTTCTCGAACAGCAGCGCGGGCCCGCCGCGCTTCACCATGCGGTCCGCGATCTCCGTGATCTCGAGGTGACGGTCGACGGGCGCGGTGACGCGCACGAGCTCACCGCGCGCCTCCAGCAGCGAGACGAAGGTCTGAAGGTCGGGAAAGGCCATGTCCACAGTGTGCCCCGCCCGCGCGGGCGTGATGTCCTCGCCGCGCCCGCATGCCCGCGCGGGGCACAATGTCGTCGTGACCCTCCAGGCCCTGCTCGCGCCGACCCGCTGGTTCGCGGGCCTCAGTCCCGCCTCGAAGGT
>NZ_KI912679.1:51844-52183 GCF_000519345.1 Deinococcus pimensis DSM 21231 | reverse complement strand
CTTCGAGCTCGTGACGGTCGCGGCGCTCGTGCTGCCCCTGCTGCTCGGCGCGCACGCCCTGCTGCCCGCGCGGGCCCGCTCCGGCGTCATGTTCCGGGGGCTGAGCCTCGTGGTGGTGGCGCTCGTCGCGGTGATGCTGGTGTCGGCGGTGCGGCGCATGCTGCTGTACGTGAGCGCGTACGGCCTCACGGAGGACCGCCTGCTGACGGTGGCCGTCATGACCTGGGTGGGCCTGACCCTCGCGTGGTTCGTAGTGACGATCTGGACGGGCCTGTACCACCGCTTCGCGTTCGCGGCGCTCCTCGCGGGCTTCGCCGTGGCGCTCGCGCTGAACGTGCT
>NZ_KI912679.1:51041-51744 GCF_000519345.1 Deinococcus pimensis DSM 21231 | reverse complement strand
CGTTCGACTTGCATGTCTTAAGCACGCCGCCAGCGTTCACCCTGAGCCAGGATCAAAACTCTCCATAAGTGGTTCAGCACTCCCCAAAGGGAGATGTTGATGTGTTTGATGCCTCGCTTGCGCTTGGCTGTGGACTTCCGTGGAGGTCCGTCTCGATGCCCGAAGGCATCTTCGTGAGTCTGGAGTCACTCGGGGGAGTGACCGCTCACACCACCCTGTCGGGTGGCCCTCCCGTCGCTGTTCTTCTCGCACCTTGTCATGCACCCCGTGCTCGCTTTCGCCAGCACCGCCTCAACCGAGGCTCAAAAAGAATAGACCAACCACGCGAGACTGTCAAGCCTTCCTTCAGCTTCCGGAACCCACCGTCTCCGGCGTCCCGGCGACGACCTCGGTGGTCCGAGTGTCGCCCTCCGGATCGCCCGGCAGCCCGTACAGGTGCCAGCGCGCCGACACGCGCGCCACCACGGACGGGTCCATCACGATCTTCTGCGGCCAGTCGCGCGTGAAGCCCTCCTCGCGCAGCTTGCGGGTGCCGTCCCACACCAGCACGCCGTTCAACTCACGCACGTCGCGCTCGGGGTCCACGTTGTTCAGCACCGTCCACCACACGTCGTGGAGGTCCCGCACGTCGGTGAGCTCGTCCGCGAGCAGCACGTGCCGCACGCCGCGCGCCGCGGGCGAGGCCGCCAGCCTCTCCCCCACC
>NZ_KI912679.1:50335-50941 GCF_000519345.1 Deinococcus pimensis DSM 21231 | reverse complement strand
CGCTGCGCGACCTGCGCGGCGCCGTGCAGGCCCTGCGCACCGACGACGGCGCGGGCGACGTGACGGGCGCGCTGAGGCGCCTCACGGAGTTCTGGTCACCGGAAGGCGCCGTGGACCTGCGCGTGGACGACGTCACGCACCTCCTCGGGGAGGAGGCGCGGCTCACCGTGTACCGCGCCGCGCAGGAGGCCCTCACGAACGCCCGCAAGCACGCGCCGGGCGAACCCGTCACGATGCACGTGCGTGCGGTGGAGGGCGGCGTGCGCTTCGAGGCCCGCAACGCCTGCACCTCCCCTCCCCTGTCGGGAACCGGCTTCGGCGTGAGCGGCCTGCGCGAGCGCGCGCGCACCCTCGGCGGGGACGCGGGGCTCCTCTGCGACAATGGGACCGTATGCCTGTGGATGACCCTGCCCGCCCCGTCACGGTCCTCGTCGTCGACGATCAGCCCTGGGTCCGCGTCGGCCTGACCTCCCTGCTGGGCCGGGACCCCGGCCTGCGGGTCGTCGGGGAGGCCGCGAGCGGCGAGGAGGCGATCGACGTGTACGGGCGCGCGCCCTGCGACGTGGTCCTGATGGACGTCCGCATGCCCGGCATGGGCGGCGTGCG
>NZ_KI912679.1:35252-50235 GCF_000519345.1 Deinococcus pimensis DSM 21231 | reverse complement strand
CGCGGACCCCGCGACGGACTGGCGCTCGTGGAACCTCTCGCGCGTGAGGGCGGCGCGGTTGCTCTCGGACCCGGGCCTGCCGCGCTGAGCACCTCCCGGCCTACCGCCGCGCGTGCAGGGTCATGCGGACCTCGCCGCGCGGGCGGAGGCTGATGGCGGGCTCGGGGACCGGCATGTCCCCCACGAGACGCAGACGGTAGCGCTGCGCGATGGTGGCGAGCAGCACGAGCGCCTCCATCCGCGCGAACTCCCGCCCGATGCACACGCGCGGGCCGCCGCCGAAGGGGAAGTACGCGTACTTCGGCAGGGACCGCTCGAAGTCGGGCGCGAGCCAGCGTTCCGGGCGGAACTCGGTGGGCGCGTCGAAGAAGCGGGGGTCGCGGTGCGTGACCCAGTGGTTGATCCAGAAGACCGTGCCCGCCGGGGCGTCGAAGTCGCCCACGCGGACGGGCTGCTTCGCGCGGCGCTGCGTGCTCCACGCGGCCGGGTAGAGCCGCAGCGTCTCCTTGATGACGGCGTCGGTGAACGCGAGGCGCGGCAGGTCCTCCATGGTGGGCGCGCGCCCGCCGAGGACCTCGTCCAGCTCGGTGTGCAGGCGCGATTCCACCGATGGGTGCGTGGCGAGCAGCGAGAACGCGAAGGTCATGGTGGTGGCGGTCGTGTCGTGTCCGGCGAGGAAGATGTTCTTCACCTCGTCGAGCAGCTGACGGTCGGACATGCCACGCCCCTCGTCGTCGCGGGCGAGCATCAGCATGGAGAGCAGGTCGCCGCGGTCCTCGCCGCTCGCGCGGCGCTCGTCGATGATGGCCTGCCCGACCCGGTCGATGGCCTCCACGCCGCGGTTCACGCGTCGCCAGCCGGGCGTGACGTCGTTGCGCGGGATCTTCACGGGCCGCCCGAGGCTGCGGTGGAACTCGGTGAGCACCTCGTCGATGGCGGCGCTGACGGCGTCGGCACGTTCGCCGGGGTCGGTGTCGAGGACGGCCTTCGCGACGATGTTGAGCGTGAGCTTCGTCATGTCGAGGTGCAGGTCACGCGTCCGACCGGGCTGCCACTGCCCGAGGAGGCGCGTCCCCTCGGCGGCCATGAGGTCGGCGTACGCGGCGACGCGGCGGTGGTGGAAGGCGGGCTGCGCGAGTCGGCGCTGCCGCAGCCAGAAGTCGTCCTCGCTGACGAGGAGGCCGTTGCCGAGCAGCGCGCTCAGGATGGGGTCGCCGCGTAGGCCCTTGTCGAAGAGGCGTCCGGAGTTCACGTGGACGAACTCGATGTCGGCGGGGGCCCCGAGGACCCACACCTCGCGTCCGGCGAGGTCGAGCCGCACGACGTCACCGTGAGCTCGGGTGACGTGCTCCATGTAGCCGAGCACGTCTCGCGCGACGAAGGGCACGTGCCCGACGAGCGGCAGGCGGCGGGGCGCGGGCGGCAGTGCGGCGAGCGTCATGAAGAAAGCATAAAGGCACCCGGCGAAGACGCATGAGAGAACGGCCCCTCCAGGCGAGGGGCCGCCTCGTCGGAAGCGTCAGGCGTAGATGTACTTGCTCCACTCCTCGTGCCACTGGGCGAACTGCCCGGCGACGTACAGGCCGAAGGTGGGAACGCGCGGGCGGGCCCTGAGGACCAGTCCGGCCTCGTCGGGCGTGCGGTTGCCCTTGCGCTGGTTGCAGTCGCGGCAGGCGACGACGACGTTCTCCCAGGTGTGCCGTCCGCCGCGCGAGCGGGGCGTGACGTGGTCGAGGGTGAGGTCGTTGCGGGAGCCGCAGTACTGGCAGGTGAAAAAATCTCGGCGCAACACGTTGCGCCGATTGAAGGGGACGGGGTGCGCGCGGGGCCGCCGCACGTACCGCCGGAGCCGGATGACGCTGGGAATCGGCATGACCGTGCTCGGCGAACGCACGGTGTCCTCACTTTCCTCCAGCACTTCCGCCACCCCGTACTGCACGAGCGTGATGGCGCGCTTGGCGGACGCGATGTGCAGCGGCTCGTACGACGCGTTCAGGACCAGCACGCGCGGCGTGTTGAGCTTCTGCGCCGCGTCATTGGTTTGCACGGCGGACGAAACGTTCACGTGAAAAGTCTACCCGGTCACACGTCAGGGGAATGTTCAGGAATCCCGAATCTAGCCATTTCATGTAGCTCGGGAAGCCCTCATTGAGTTCGGGGAACGCGCTCACGAACGAACGAGGCGCGCCTGTATAGGCAGCATCTCCCAATGGATCCACACACCGCGCACTACAACGATCAGCCCGCGAAGAAGCCGCGCACCCCGTCCGCGACGTACTGTACCGCGAGCGCGCCCAGCAGCACGCCCAGCACGCGCGTCACGACGTTCACGCCCGTCAGGCCGACGAGCCGCGCGATGACCGTGGAGAGCCGCAGCGCGAGGTAGCAGAGCGCCAGCACCACGAAGGTCACCAGCAGCACCGCCAGCACCAGGACGGGATTCCCACGCGCGTCCCCCACGAGGATCATGACGCTCGCGAGCGTGCCGGGCCCCGCGATCAGCGGAATGGCGATCGGGAAGACGCTGATGTCCTGCCGTTCCTGCGCCTCCGCCTCCTCCTCGGGCGTCTCGCGGGTGCCGCTCGTGCGCGCGAAGACCATGTCGAGCGCGATGAGGAAGAGCAGCACGCCGCCCGCCACCCGGAACGCGTCGAGGCTGATCCCGAGGTGCTCCAGCAACGCGCGTCCCGTGAGACCGAACACGAGGATGATCAGGCCCGCCACCACGACCGCCTTGAGGGCGATGGCGCGCCGCTCGAAGCTCGGGCGATTGCCCGCCAGCGCGATGTACACGGGCGCGAGCCCCACGGGGTCCATGACGACCAGCATCGTCAGGAAGGTCTGAGTGATGAGAGCAAAGAGCACCTCCACAACGAGGAGTCTAACGGATGCGGCGCGACGCTCATCACACGGTCGACCTCGGCGACGCCGGGTTGTCGGTCGGTTCCTGATCGGGCGTGCCGTCGCCCAGGGGGCCGATGCGTCGCCCGGTGGTCCTGTGCCGCCGTCGACTCTGAAGTCGACCACAGGCGACCCGCACACGCCTCCCCCACCCCGCACGCATGCTGACCGCATGTCCACCGCTCCGGTCGTCACCATCGGCGGGTCCGCCGGCGCACTCGAACCGCTCGTCGCGCTCGTCGCGCACCTTCCGGCCGATCTTCCCGCCGCCGTCCTCGTCGTCGTGCACGTCTCGCCCGACCACCCCAGCCATCTGCCCGACATCCTCTCCCGCAGCGGTCCCCTGCCCGCCCGGCACGCCCGGCACGGTGACCTCGTCGAGGCGGGACGCATCTACGTCGCGCCGCCCGACCATCACCTGCTCCTCGCGCACGACCACCTGCGCCTCTCACGCGGCCCGAAGGAGAACCGCTCCCGGCCCAGCATCGACGTGCTGATGCGCTCCGCCGCGTACACCCGCGGTGCGGACGTGATCGGCGTGCTGCTGAGCGGCATGTTGGACGACGGCACCTCCGGCCTGTGGACCGTCAAGCGGGCCGGCGGGCAAGCCCTCGTGCAGCACCCGGAGGACGCCGCGTTCCCCAGCATGCCGCTCAGCGCGATCCGCGCGGTCAGCGTGGACGCGATCCTGCCGACCGGGAAGCTCGCGCCGGAACTGACCCGCCTCGTGACGACCCCTCCACACCCGAGGAAGAGGAGCGACATGAACGACGAGGACCGCCGCCGACTCGAACTGGAGGTCGGCATCGCCGACGGGGGCAACGCCTTCGAGTCCGGCCTGCTCGACCACGGCACGCCCTCGACCTTCACCTGCCCCGAATGCCACGGGGTGCTGGTGGGCGTCCGCGAAGGACCCGTCACGCGGTTCCGCTGCCACACCGGGCACGCCTACACCGCGCAGACCCTGCTGAGCGAACTTCGCGGCTCCATCGAGGCCGGCCTGTGGAACGCCGTGCGCGCCCTCGACGAGGACGTGATGCTGCTCGAACACCTCGGCAGGCACTTCGAGGAAGCCGACCAGCCCGAGCTGGCCCGCGCGTACCGCGAGGAAGCGCGCGAGGCGAAGGAGCGGGCGCGGGGGGTGCGGCAGAGCGCCCTGCGCGCCGGGCAGATCGGGCACGACCGCCGTCCGGCGCTGACGCGTGACCCCCGACACGGCGAGCGGACCGCCGCGCACGAGCTCGAGTGACCGCGCCGGGCCCGGCGGACGCTGCGGGACGTGAGGGGGACCGGGCGGCCCGGCCACCCTCACACCGCCCGGTCAGTCGTCCAGGCTCGTGGGGTCCCCGCTGAACGCCTCGCCCACCTGAACGACGGCCTCCACGATCGGGGTGATGTCCTCGAGGGTCATGAGGTGCACCGCCGTCTTCCCGTCGGCGCTCACGATCGGCCACGCCTCCACCTTCATCTTCCGGACGCCCGGGCCGGGCACGTCGAGGTCGATGACGTACTGGCTCAGCGCCTCGTCCGTCAGCACCATCCGCTCCAGCTTCTCGCGAAGCTCCCACAGGTCCAGCTGACGGCTGCCCAGCTCGAACAGCCGTTCCCCGAGCGACTGCTGCGGGTTGAGGCGCAGCAGGCCGTACAGCGCGCGGTTCGCGGAGAGGAGCCGCAGCTCGTCGTCGAAGACCAGCATCGGCAGCGGGATGCTGTTCAGCAGCGCCTCCGAGTACAGCTCGCTCCGGTCGAGGTTCGTTTCGAGGGTCTTGACGCGGTCGATGTTGGTGAAGGCCGCGACCACCCCGTCGATGAAGTTGTCCGACGTGCGGTACGGACTGATCCGCATGAGGTGCCAGTGCCCGTCGAGCGCCCGAACCTGCGTCTCGATCGGCAGCAGCGTCTCCAGCACGGTCGTGACGGTCCGCTCGAAGTCCGTGTCGTGCAGCCTGACGTTGATGTCGCCGATGTGGCGGCCCACGTCCGTCGGGAGGAGGTTGATCACCTCCCGGATGAACGGGGTGAAGCGTTTGATGCGCAGGTCGTTCCCGAGGAACAGCGTCGCGATGCCCGCGCTTTCGAGCAGGTTCTTCATGTCGTCGTTGGCCTGCGCGAGGTCATGGATGATCCGCTGGTGCTCCGCGCTCGTGGTGATGAGCTCCTCGTTGACGGACTGGAGTTCCTCCTTGGAGGTCATGAGTTCCTCGTTGCTGCTCTTGAGTTCCTCGATGGTCGTCTGGTACTCCTCGTTGGTGCTGCGCAGCTCCTCCGAGGAGATGACGCCATGCTCCAGCGTCGCCTGAAGGGTGTCCCGCAGGTGCTGCACCTCCCGCGTGAGGGCCTGCACCGTGTCGATCTGCTCGGGCCGGTCCTCGCCCGAGCCGTCCACGACGCCCTCGGCGCTTCGTTCCTGAAACACGATCAGCAGCGCGTCCGTCACGCCGGGATGCTCGATCGGCTGCACCGTCAGGTCCAGCACGACCCGCACGCCGCCGATGTCGTGGTGCACGTCGCGCAACGTGACCACGCGCCTTTCACGCGCGACGCGGGAGATCACGGCGGCGAGTTCGAAGCGCAGGCCGTCGCGGGTCATCGCGAGGACGTTGTTGGGACCGTTCGACCCCGCGGGCAGTTCGAGGTACCGCCCCGTGTGTCCGGTGACGTAGAGGATGTCACCTTGCGGATCGACCACCACCGTCGGTGGAACGAACCGCGTGAGCAGCAGGCGCTGCACGTGCTGCGCGAGCGTCGCCCCGTCCGACGTGGGACGCTCGTGTCGCGGTCCCGGCGGCGGCGTCCGCCTCGCGGGGTGATGAGTGAACTGAAGCTGCCCGACCGGCAGGGTGCCCGCCACGCCCAGGTCACGCCGGTAGATCTTCCAGCGCGGGTCGAGCAGCCGGAAGCGGTCCTCGCCCAGACCGACCGCTTCGCTCGCCCCGAGGAAGAGCAGCCCATGGGGCACGAGCGCGTAGTGGAACACGGTCAGCACGTGCTTCTGGAGGTCCACGCCGAGGTAGATCAGGGTGTTGCGGCACGTCAGCAGATCCACCCGCGTGAACGGCGGGTCGTTGAAGGTGTTGTGCAGCGCGAACACCACCCGCTCGCGGATGACCGCGTCGATCTGGTACCCGTCCCCATGACGGGTGAAGAACCGCGCGAGCCGCTCCGGCGTGACCTGCCCCTCGATGGAGCGCGGGTACCACCCGAGGCGGGCGCGTTCGATGGAACGCGGGTCGATGTCCGTCGCGAACACCTGGAACCCCATCGGCGTCTGCCCTTCCGGGACCCCCGTGAGTTCGTGCAGCAGCATCGCGACGCTGTACGCCTCCTCACCGCTGGCGCAGCCCACCACCCACGCGCGAAACGGCTCCTCATCGCGGTCGCGCGCCGCGAGGTACGTCCGCAGGTGCTCGGAGAGCCGCTCGAACGCCTCCACGTCACGGAAGAAGCTCGTGACGTTGATGGTGAGGTCCTCGAACAGCGCGTCCACCTCCTCCGGATGCTCCTGGAGGTGCCGGGCGTACTGCCCGAGCGTCCGGATGCGCGAGGCCTTCATGCGGCGGTCGATGCGGCGCAGCAGCGTCGTGGGCTTGTACCGCGTGAAGTCCTGCCCGGTGCGCGCACGGACGATCAGCAGCACCCGCTGGAGGTCCGCGCTGGACGCGGCCTCCGGATCCGCCTGGAGGAGCGGCTGGTGCGTCACGAGCTGGTAGAGGCGGGCGGCGAGCTCCTCGGCGGGCCGCACCTCGTCCGCGACGCCGCTCCGCACGACGCTGGCCGGCATGGACGGGTAGTCGG
Source organism: Deinococcus pimensis DSM 21231 (assembly GCF_000519345.1). GTDB lineage: Bacteria > Deinococcota > Deinococci > Deinococcales > Deinococcaceae > Deinococcus_A > Deinococcus_A pimensis. The sequence continues at coordinate 43,539 of NZ_KI912679.1, read as the reverse complement.
CGCTGGCGGGGTCCTGCGCGAGCACGAGGCCGAAGTTCTCCTTCACGGCGCGCGCGCCGCGCGTGCCGTCGCTGCCCATGCCGGAGAGGATCACCGCGACGGCGCGTTCGCCCTGATCGGCCGCGAGGGCCGTCAGGAACGCGTCGATGACCTCATGACCCCGGCCGGGTTCGAGGGCCTCGAGCAGCAGCCGTCCGTTCATGACGCTCACGCCGCACCCGGCGGGCAGGACGTACACGTGGTCGGGTTCGAGGAGCGCGCCGTCCTCGATGACCTGCACGGGCAGGGAGGTGCAGCGCGCGAGCAGGTCCGGCATCAGGCTCTCACCTTGAGGGCTGAGGTGCGGCGCCACCACGAAGGCCATGCCGCTCCCGACGGGCAGCCCGAGGAAGAAGCGTTCGTACCCGTCGAGCGCCCCGGCGGACCCGCCGATCCCGACGACCGCGCGGGGCCTCGGTTCGGGGGAGGGATTCGTGGGCGTCGAGTCGGCGGGCGCTTCTTCGTGCGGTTCTGACATGGAGGTCCTTGTGGGCGGGGAGGGTACAGCCGGGGAGGTGAGCGTGGAGCGGCGTCGACTGACCATCACTGTAGTGCGTGGGGGTGAGCGCACCCGTCCGGTCGGCCGGGCAGGCGTGAACGACGCGGGCGTGGTGCGGACCGTGCCCGGTGCTACACTGCCCGCACGCGCCTGCACGTCGTCCCTCTGCTCCCCACCTCGACGCCTCGCGCGAGTGACGACCCGACAGGACCATCCATGAGCGACCATCACGACGACGAGACGCGCCGCCTGCGCGAGGAAGCCGAGCGGCAGCTCGCCGCGTCCACCCCGCACGCCCTGCCGGACACGACCGAAGCGCTGCGGCACGAACTGTCCGTCCACGAGATCGAACTCGAACTCCAGAACGAACGTCTGCGCGAAGCGAACGTCGAACTTCGCGCCGCCCGCGACCGGTACGAGGAACTGTACGAGTACGCCCCGGTCGGGTACCTCACCCTCGACGAGCGCGGCGAGATCCGCAGCGTCAACCGCCGCGCCACCGACCTGCTCGGACAGGACCGCGAGCGGCTGCTCGGCCGCCGCCTCACGCAGTTCGTCGCGGCGGAGTCCCGCACGACGTTCGCGCTGCTGCTGCCGCGCCTGCACGCCAGCGAGGCGGGCGCGGCGGGAGAACTGCGGCTCGAACGTCCCGACGGGCGCGCTCTGCCCGTGCGGCTCGAAGGGCGCGCGCACCCCACGGGCGGGACGCTCGTCGCGCTGACCGACATCAGCACCGAGCACGAGGCACGCGAGGCGCTGCTGAAGCTCAACGAGACGCTCGAAGGGCAGGTGGAGGAACGCACCCGCAAGATCCGCGAGCTGGGTGACGAACTCAGGACCGTCGCGCTCGCCGTCGCGGAGGACCTGATGGCGCCCCTGCGCCGCGTCGGTGGATTCGTGGAGGTGCTGCGCCGTGAGGACGCCCTCGGCGACACCCGCGTGGAGCACTTCCAGCACGTGTTCCGTTCCGTGAACCGCATGGAGGAGCTCACGACGGCGCTGCTGGACTACACGAGGGCGAGCCAGATGCGCGTGCGGGTCGCTCCGCTCGACCTGAACCGCGTCCTCACCGAGGTCCGCAAGGACCTGCGGCCCCTGATCGGGGAGCGGGCCGTGCACGTCACGAGCGCGAAGCTGCCGGTCGTTCAGGGTGACAGCACCGCCATGCAGCTCGTGTTCCTCAAGATCCTGGAGAACGCCGTGAAGTTCACCGCCACCCGCGAGGAGGCGCGCGTCCACGTCAGTGCCGAGGAGTCCGCGACGGAGGTCGTCGTGCGCTTCGAGGACAACGGCGTGGGGTTCAACAACCGGCACAAGGACAGGCTGTTCGGGGTGTTCAAGCGGCTGCATTCCGAGTCGGCCTTTCACGGGACGGGCATCGGTCTCGCGATCGTGCGGCGGGTCGTGCTGCGCTTCGGGGGGCGGGTGTGGGCCGAGGGCCGCGTGGGAGAAGGCGCGACGTTCTTCGTCGCGTGGCCGAAGCAGCCCGTGGTGCTGGAGTGACGGGAACGACCCGGATGGCGTGCGCCTTCATGCGGGCCACACGTGACGACGTGGCGCGACGGGCAAGGTGAGGGCATGCTGCCGTTCCGGCTGGTCGTCATCGGCGCGTCCGCCGGTGGAACTCTGCCCCTGATCGACCTCGCCCGTGGCCTCCCCGCCGACTTCCCCGGCGCGATCTGCGTCGTCACGCACATCCCCAGTCACGTGCCGAGCCGGCTGCCGGACCTGCTCGGCAACGCCGGCCCGCTGCCCGCCTCGCACGCGCGGGACGGCGAACGCATCGAACGTGGGCGGATCTACTGTGCGCCGCCCGATCATCACCTCCTCGTGGAGGACGATCACCTCAGCGTGACGCGCGGCCCGAAGGAGAACCGTCATCGGCCCGCCGTGGACACGCTGTTCCGCTCCGCCGCGTACAGTCAGGGCGTGGGCGTCATCGGGGTGGTGCTGTCGGGCATGCTGGACGACGGCACGTCCGGACTGTGGACGGTCAAGCGCTTCGGCGGCACGACCGTCGTGCAGGACCCCGAGGACGCCGAGATGGACAGCATGCCGCTCAGCGCGCTCGACCAGGTCGAGGTGGACGAGGTCGTCCGCGCGAGCGACCTCGCGGCGCTGCTGGCGCGGCTGGCCGCTCGACCCGTGGTGGACCCGTGGGAGGTGACGGTCGGTGACGACGAACGCAGGCGCGTGCAGGTCGAGGTGGGCATCGCGCGGCGGGACAACGCCTTCCGGAGCGGCGTGATGGACTTCGGGAAGGTGACGCCGCAGACCTGCCCGGAGTGCGGCGGGGTGCTGGTGCAGATCAAGGAGGGTGGCTTCACGCGGTACCGCTGCCACACCGGGCACGCGTACACCGGGGACGCGCTGCTGGTCAGCGTGACCGAGCACGTGGAGGAGACGCTGTGGCAGACGATGCGGACGCTGGAGGAAGCGACGATGCTGCTGGAGAACACGGGGGCGGAACTGGAGGAGAGCGGGAACGCCCGGCTCGCGGAAGTGTACCGCGCCAGGGCGCGCGAGGTGGAGGCGCGCACGCGGACGCTGTTCGACGCGATCGCGCGGGGCGAGACGCTGAGCGCGGAGCGGCTCAGGCGTGAGGCCGAGCAGGACGAGGGGTAGGACGGGTGAGTGGCGGGGCGGGGCCGGGACCGGCTCGTGCCGGTGTCGTTCGTGGGGCGTGAAGGAAGTTCATCGGGATCAGGCGCGGCGCACGCGGCACGCCGTTAGCCTGGGCCATGACCTACAAGCGCAATGGCCGCTTCCTGCACATCGACGAGCACACCATGATCGCCGTGGAACACATCAGCGATCTCGTGTTCGCCTCCGAACCGCATCTGGACGGCGCGTTTCCCTCCAGACCGACCCCCGACGAGCTGGACCGGATCTACAGCGTCCGCATCACCATGTCCAACGGGACGAGACGGCAGGTGACCCTCATGGCGGAGCAGGACTCGTCGAATTTCGCCGGGGAGGACGACGCGCGGCGGCAGTTCGGCCGCCTCGTCGACCTCGCGTCCCACTGAGCGTCGCTCCATTTGTGAGGCGAACCGGATTATGTTCGTCGCAATGAACTAGACTGAGTGAGTCATTTTCCAGGTACGCATCGAAATATGAGGCGCGCAAGGTGAATTGCCTTGCGCGCCTCATCGTATTTGGAAGTCAAGGAGTTGAGTATGGCTATCGGTACTGTGAAATGGTTCAACGCGGAAAAAGGCTTCGGGTTCATTCAGACGGCGGGGAGCCCCGACGTGTTCGCGCACTTCAGCGCGATCTCCGGCACGGGCTTCAAGAAGCTCAACGAAGGTGACGAGGTCGAATTCGACGTCGAGGAAGGCCAGCGCGGCAAGGGCCCGCAGGCGAAGAACATCCGCGTGACGAAGGCCGCCGAGGTCAGCGAGTCCGCGGGCGGCGCCCGCCGCGACTACCGCTGGTAATCCGGCACCCCCGAGGGCAGACGACCGATCCCGGTCGTCTGCCCTCTTTCCTGAGCGGACGGGGTCACGACGCGTCCGCTCCATCGCCGCGTCCTCGGACGCACTCCAGCGAAAGCCAGGCCCGCCATGCCGACGGATGAACAACGCGCGCTCGAACTGCGTGTCCGCACCCTCGAAAGCGACCTTCAGGCGTGCCGGCAACGCGCCGTCACGCTGTTCAACGAAGCGCCCGCCCCGTACTTCCTGCTCGACCCGCAAGGCCGCATCGTCGAGGTTAACGTCATCGGCTGCGGTCTGCTCGGACGGACCCCCGAGGAGCTGCTGCGCCGCACCTGGACGTCGTACCTGACGCCCACTTCCAGATCCTCGTTCGCGCTGCTGCTCAGGCTGGCGTTCGAGGACGGCCTCGTGCATCAGGGAAACGTGCAGCTGATGGGCGTGGACGGCGCGCCCAGCGACGTGCTCGTCCAGCTGCGCACCCAGCAGCGGAACGGGGTGGGGCACCTGCTGGTCATCGCGACGGACATCTCGGAACACCAGCGGGCGCAGCAGAGCCTGCTGGACGACAACGCCGATCAGGAGCAGCGGTTACGTCGGCAGGCCAGCGTGACACGCCACCTCACGCAGGAACTCGAGAACATCACGGTCACGTTCATCCAACAGCTGCACCTTCCCGTGGCGCGCGCCCTGAACTTCCTCAGGCTGCACCACAACCGAACGACGCCAGCCGAGCAGCCCGGAGCGGTCGCGGGACACCTGGGGAACGTGGAGGGCGCGGTCCTTCAGATCCTGATGCTGCTCGCGTCCGTGGAGCGGTTCATGGACCTGCGGCGCATGCGGCTCACGGTGAGGCCGGTGGACCTCAACAAGGTCCTCTCGGAGGTCCTCAAGAACGCCACGCCGATCATGTCGGACCGGGACGTCCGTGTGACGAGCACGCCCCTGCCGACGGTGCAGGGCGACAGTCGCGCGCTGTCGCTGATCCTGGACGAACTGATCGCGAACGCCCTGAAGTTCACCAAGCTGCAGGAGCAGGCGCGGGTGTCGGTGATGGCCTACGAGACGGCGTCGGAGTACCACCTCGGGGTGGAGGACAACGGCGTGGGGTTCAACATGCGGCACAAGGACAGGCTGTTCCAGTTGTTCGGGCGGCTGCACCCGTCGACGGAGTACGAGGGGACGGGGGTGGGGTTGGTGACGGTACGACGAATGTGCGAACGCTTCGGGGCCCGGGCCTGGGCGGAGGGAACGCCGGGCGAGGGCGCGACGTTCTGGGTGGCGTGGCCGAAGGCGGTGACCCTGACCGCCTGAGCTCACCGACGTCCACGCGCGGCTCCCCGGGAGCCGCGCTCCTTTTGACCTCAGCCTCTTCATCCAAGTCGACGGTCGGCCTCCACTTCCCTCGGTTCGCCTTCAGCCCTCCCTGTCCCGCCACGTGCGCCTGCCCCATAGGCTGCGTCATGTCATCCCGACGGACGTGCCCCCGAGAGGCCCAGGCGAAGATCGGCATGCTGTTCGGCTTCCGCGAACCACCCGGCCGGTCCGCGCCCGCGACGCCGCACGACGACGTCCGGGTCAGCGGCCCGTTCCGGCACCGGACAGTGGGAAGGAGTGAGGGGAGATGAGCGCGTACGATGACCACGGCCTCACCCACATGTGGCGGCATCATCTGACGGAAGAACAGTGCAACCAGCTGGCGTGGATCCAGACGCACAAGTGCACGGTCGAGGTGGACTCCCTCGACGCTTCGGACGGTGTGGAACTGGTCCTGACGGTGCTGGTGGACCAGCGCAGCATCATCAGCACACACGGTGGAGACGTGCGGCAGGTCTTCGACCGGGCGTACCGTGCGGTCGTGACGCTGCTGTCGTTGGGTACGGAGCCGTGACACCACGGCGGGGACGAGCCGAAGGTCGCTGACGAGAGGACCCCCGCGAGCCGCGCGGGGGTCCTCTCCTGGCGATCGTCGTGCGCGGCGCCGCGCACGATGATCGCCTACCCTCCCTCAGGCGCGGTGGGTCTCCCTCGCGCCGCGCGACTCGTCCGGCAGGAGCCGCGGCGGAGTCCCGCTGCTGTCGAAGTCGCGGATCTGCCGCCAGACGTTCTCCACCTCCGTCACGAGGATCACCACGAGGTCACCCTGCCGCGCCATCCGCAGGGCCGCGTCCACCGCCTCGCGCTCGTTCAGGATGGTCGTGACGCGCTCCTCGGGGGTGCCCGCCGCGAGGGCGCCCTCGCGCACGAGCCGCGCGCCCACGCCCTCGCGGCGGCCACGTCGGTACTCGTCTTCACGCACGACGATCTCGTCGAAGGCCTCGGAGGCGAGCGCGCCCATCTCGCGGATGTCCTCGTCCCGGCGGTCGCCCGCCACGCCGATCACGCCGACCACACGGCCACGCTCGGGCCGCAGGTGCCGCACGAGGTCACGCAGGTACCCCAGCCCGCTGGGGTTGTGCGCGTAGTCCAGCAGCACCCGGAAGGGATGGCCGTCGTACAGGTTGAGCCGCCCCGGACTCTGCTCGAACGACGTCGTGAACGTCGAGAGCGCCGAGCGCAGGACCGGAAGCGGCACGTCCCGCGCGAGCGCCACCGCGCACGCCGCGAGGGCGTTCTGCACGTTCACGGCCGCGAAGCCGCCGAGCGTCGCGGGAATGTCGCGCGCGCGGATGATGGGGAGCCGCTGACCGCCCTCGTACATCACGAGCTCGTCGCCGAGCACGGTCGGCTCGCGCAGCACCGCCAGGCCGCCCTCGGCGATGTGCGCGCGCAGCACGGGCGCGGCGCCGTCCCCTCCGTTCATGGAGAAGAACGCGATCCGTCCGCGCGCCCGCGCCCGCATCTCCACCACGAGCGGGTCGTCCGCGTTGAGGACGCTCGTGCCGTGGTCGGTGACGACCTCCGCCACGAGGGACTTCACCGCCGCGAGGTCCTCCATCGTCTCGACGCCCGCGAGCCCCAGATGGTCGGGCTGCACGTTGAGGACCACGCCCACGTCGGCGCGGTCGAAGCCGAGGCCCTCGCGCAGGATGCCGCCGCGCGCCGTCTCCAGCACCGCCACGTCCACGTGCGGGTCGCTCAGGACCACCCTCGCGCTCTTCGGGCCGGTCGTGTCGCCCGCCGTGACGAGCTCGCCGTTCACGTAGATGCCGTTGGACGTCGTGAGGCCCACCGTGTGCCCCGCGTGCCGCAGGACGTGCGCGATCATCCGCGACGTGGTGCTCTTGCCGTTCGTGCCCGTCACCGCCACGATCGGCATGCGGCACGGCGTGCCCTTCGGGAAGAGCATGTCCAGAACGGGCGCGGCCACGTTGCGGGCCTTGCCCTCCGACGGCTGCAGGTGCATGCGGAAGCCCGGCGCGGCGTTCACCTCCACGATCCCTCCGCCCGTCTCGTGGACGCTGCGCGTGATGTCGGGCGAGATGAGGTCGATGCCCGCCACGTCCAGCCCGATCACCTTCGCGGCGCGGCGAGCGACCGTGATGTTCTCCGGGTGCGTCTCGTCCGTGCGGTCCACGGCGGTGCCGCCCGTGGACATGTTCGCGGTGTCCCGCAGGTACACCCGCTGTCCCTCCTCGGGCACGCTGTCCGTCGTGAGGCCCGCGCGGGCGAGGAGCGCCTCCACGTGACCGTCGAGCTTGATGCGGGTCATGACGTTCTCGTGACCCTCACCGCGCCGGGGGTCCCGGTTGATCTCGTCCACCAGCTCACGGACGGAGTGACGCCCGTCGCCGACGACGTGCGCGGGCACGCGCTCCGCCACCGCGACGACCTCGCCGTTCACGACGAGCACGCGGTGGTCGTTGCCGGGGAAGTAGCGTTCCACGACCACCTGACGGCCATGCGCGCGGGCCTCCTCGAAGCCGCGCCGCACGCCCTCCTCGTCGTGCAGGTCGAGCGTGACGCCGCGCCCGTGATTGCCGTCGAGCGGCTTGGTCACGACGGGGAAGCCCAGACGCGACGCGGCGCGCGCGGCCTCGTCGGCGGAGCGCACCACGGCGCCCTTCGGGACCGGCAGGCCCGCGCGGTCGAGCATCTGTTTCGTGAGGTCCTTGTCGCTCGCGGTGCTCGTGGCGATGTGCGGCGTGAGGCTCGTGATGCTCGCGCGGATCTGCCGCTGGTACTTCCCGTAGCCGAGCTGCACGAGGCTGTGCTCGTCGAGGCGCAGGGTGGGGATGCCGCGCCGCTCGGCCTCGTTCACGAGGGACGCCGTGGTGGGTCCCAGCGTGTGCCGTCGGGCGGCGCGCCGGAGCTCGTCGAGGTCGGAGGCGAGGTCGAAGGCGCGGGCCGGGTCGAGGCGGGTGTCCACGCC
>NZ_KI912679.1:21110-35152 GCF_000519345.1 Deinococcus pimensis DSM 21231 | reverse complement strand
GAGCTGCCCGAGCCGCTCCTCGCGGTACGGGACGAGGGCCGCGTCCCCGTGCCCGTCGGGACGGACCGGACGGAGCGAGGCGGACGTGACGGCGCTGCCCGCCAGCGTCTGCAGGGCGGTCGCCGTCCGCTCCAGCGTCCGGGTGAGCGACTCGTCCTCCCCGCCATCCGGGACGTCGGGCAGCAGGTCCTTCAGGCGGAGGGCGACGTCGCGCGTGACGTCCTTCGTCACGCGCGTCAGGGCGTCCGGGTCGAGGACGACCCGGACCACCCGGTCGTACGAGAAGACGTTCGGGCCGCGGTACACGCGCGTGTCCACGACGACGAGCGCGGAGGTGGAGGGTCGTTCTCCGGACTCGGTCGGAGCCGGTCGGTCGGTCGTCATAGTGCGCTCCTCGAAAGAGATGGAAGGTGGGCCGGCTGGCCCCACCCGGAATCTATCCGTGCCCGCGGTGCCGTTTCCTGGACCGACCTGTAGACGCGTTCAGAGATCACACCGTTGGCAGCGCGGACAGGCCAAAGAGTTCGTTCAGGTGCGCGCCGAGCCCCTTCATTCGAGGAGAGAGGCTCCGCGTCCACGTGGAGCCCGGCGTCCGGGACGACGCGCCGCCGGCGCGGCGCGTGTCAGTCGGCGGCGTCGGCGGCGTACCGCTCCAGGGCGCTTTCGAGCGACGGCATGACCAGCCCCCGCTCGCTGCGCAGCACGCTGAAGCGTGGCCGGGGCGCCCTCCACTCCAGCGTCTCGCGCGGCGTGTCGAGGACGCCGTCCCCGGGGAGGTTCAGCAACTGCGCGAGTCGGCGCGTGACGTCCGCCCAGCTCGACGCGCCCTGGTTCGCGAGGTGCCACACGCCACGCTCCCCGTCGACGAGCAGGTCGAGGCTGGTGTGCACCAGGTCCGGCAGGTACGTCGGCGAGCAGCGGTGCGCGCCGTCCACCTCGCACGTCCGTCCGGCGCGCAGAGAAGCGAGGGCGCTGCCGAGCACCCCGCTTCGGTCCGCCGAGCCGAACAACGACGCGCTCGACCGCACCACCAGCGCCTCCTTGTGGAACGCGAGCACCTGCCGTTCGGCCTCCAGCTTCGCCCGCCCGTACGTGTTGAGGGGCGCGGCGCGGTCCCCCTCGTGGTACGGCGTGTCGCGGTCCCCGGCGAACACCTGATCGGACGAGAAGGTCAGCAGCCGCACCTCCCGGCTCGCGCAGGCGCGCGCCAGCACCGCGAGCCCCACCGCCGTGGCGCGCCAGAACACGCCCGGAAGCTGCTGCGCCCGGTCGATCCAGCCGTACCCGGCGGTGTTCACGATCGCCCAGGGGTCGTGTCGGTCCAGCCAGGCCCGGACGGCCGCGGCGTCCGTGAGGTCGAGTTCGTCCCAGCGCAGCAGGCGATGCTCCAGGCCGCGCTCCTCGCACAGCCGCCGCACCGTCCGGCCGAGCCGCCCCCCGCCGAGGATCAGCAGAGGTCGGGCGGTCCCCTCACGCTCGCTCGTGGCCGGCGCTTCGCCCACCGGGGGGTAGAAGAACCGATCCGGCCGTTCCCAGAAGCCCCGTGACGCGAGCACGGGATGCTGCCCGGCCTGCCCGTCCGCGTGACCCCGCAGGAGCGCCGCGAGCGCGGTGGGCCTGGGCACGGTCGAGCGGACGTCGAACGCGCCGGGCTCGTAATGACCGCCGAAGCTGGTGTGCAGGGTGTTCCAGTCGAAGCTGCCCAGGATCGCCCACGACGTCACGGCGCGGACGTCCGCACCTCGTGCGCGCGCCCCCTCGGCGGCGTGCCAGAACGACTCGAACCACCGCAGCTGCTCCTCGCGGGTGCTGCCGAGGTGCGCCTCCGTGATCGCGATCGGCCGCCCGTACCGCTCCCAGGTTTCCATCAGGAGCGCCTCGATCCCGGCGGGCCGCCGGTACACCCGGATCGCCTCGACGTCGGCATGCGTGGCGTTCACGTGATGCGCGCGGTAGCGCCCCTTGCGTTCGTCGAGGAAGCGTTCGCTGGTGACGTAGTAGTCCACGCCGATCACGTCGGGTGGGCAGGGGTTGTGGGCGAACCACGCGAGTTCCTCGCTCGTGGCGCCCGCGCCGAGCAGGTAGGACCACAGCGGGTGCTTGTCGTTCACGCGTCCGCACAGCAGGTCGTAGGCGAGCCAGCGCCGTTCGTTCTGGAAGTCCGCCTCGGCCTGCATGGCGGGTGTCGCGTGGGCCTTGCCGAGATCGTCGGTCTGCACGAGCTCCGCGTGCGGGCTCACCTCGCGGATGGCGCGCATCGCGAGGACCGTGCCCCGGCATTCGTTCAGCAGCGCCCGCACGAAGCTCGCGTCGGAGGTGTGGTGCGGGTACCACACGCCGTACAGACCGCTGAACCGCGCGGTGGTGAGGGGTTCGTTGACGGGGGTGTACGCGGTGAGCCAGGGGTAGCGCCGGGCGACCTCGCGGGCGTACGCGGCGAGCTTCTCGGGGAAGAGGGGGTCGAGCAGATCCGTGTAGCGGGGGCCGCTGCCGTGGTGCAGCAGCGTCGCGATGGGCTGCACGTTCAGGTCGCGCAGCGTCCCGAGCCGCTCGTCCGTCCACGTCCAGTCGTGACGGTCGGGCGCGTCGGGCGCGACGTGTTCCCACAGGACGGGGTAGCGGATGCGGCGCGCGCCGAGCGTGGCGAGCATCGCGAGGTCCTCGTGGCGGCGATCGTGGCCGCAGACCCGGAGCTGGTCGAGCCAGGTGTCACGCACGCGGTTGAGCGTGCATTCCACGCCGATCCACAGTTCGAGCGCGGAGGACGGGGCGGTCATGCAGGCCCCCGGGTCGTGCCGGGCGCGAGCAGCGGGAGGGGTCGGGTGAGGTCGCGCATGCCTGGCATTGTGGCCCGCGCGGAAGTCGTGAGCATCGCACCCGCATGAAGTGCGTCCGGCGTCAATCCTGCCCTGCCCCCCGACTTCTCTGAAGGTTCTTCACGAGGCGACGCCAGGCACGTCACCGCGCCGCGGCAGGCGTCCTCGCTCGCCCGCGGCGCGTGGAGCGGCGGGAGGTGGCGCCCCGGCGACGCTCCCCCCGACCGCTCGGAGGTCGACCGCTGCGTCGGAGTTCACGACGTGAGGTCGAGCGCCGTCACCAGGACGCTCTTCGTGCTTCCCGCGAGGCTGTCGAGCACGCGGCGTGCCGACTGTCTCGTGGTGAACACGCGGGGCAGTTCGTGCTCCACCACCTCGAGTCGCCGCTTCCCGTCCTCGCCGGCGACGGTCCAGATGCCCACGACGATGCGGAAGGTTCCGTCCGCGTCCTCCTGCACCTTGAGGCTGCGAACGATGTTGAGGTTGTAGAGTTCGTCGTCGATCTCGATGAAGCTGGTCATGTCGGATGTCCTTTGCGGGTGCAGGAAGGCGTCGACCCTGCCGGGCGGACGGGGTGGAGGACGAGGCGGCCCCTCGGGGACAGGCGTCCGACGACCTGGTCGGACGTGCCCGGCACGAAGCGGCAGGTGAGCGTCATGACGTGAACCTCCCTCGGATGGAGAGAAGAGTGCAGGCAGTGTAGTGGTGGCGTGTGGTGAGGCGTTGATCGGACCTGTCGAGGCGTCTTGGTTCGTTTGAATACAGTTCGTTGATTCCGATGACGACGTGTTGAGTGGACGCACACGTCGTGACCGTCCGTCCGCGAACCGGGTGACGCGGGACGGCGGTCACGACGCTTGCCGTGAAGGCGGATATGGCGCACCCTCGCGGCGCTCGTGCCACGTGTCGAGGGGAAGTCGGCGACGGACGGGCCGTCGACCCGAGCTCAGACGGACGACGTCCGCGCCGACCCTGCGCCGCGCGGGCGGAGCGTCCAGAACCACACGGCCAGCGCGGAGTTCAGGACGACGTTGAAGATCGCCGACTGCATCGTGTACTCCCCCACCGCCCACCAGTACGCGTTGATGAGCACGTTGAGCAGGCCGCCCGCGGCGATGATCGGCATGATCGGCGCGTACCGCTCGGCGTCCCCGGCGAACACCCAGTACATCACGCCGAACGCGACCAGCGCCCCGCCGTACTCGGACGCCAGCCCCCAGTTGCGCAGGTGCAGGTCGAACACGACGTTGCCCACCCCGGGGAACAGCAGGGTGAGTCCCGCGAGGACCAGCCAGATGGACGCGACCCTGAACGCCAGTGACCGTGAACGCATACGGACCTGCCTTTCGGGGAGGGATGGGAACGAGAAGGACGAACCGGGAGTCGTCCTCAGCGTACGCTCCCGCAGGGAGGCAGGACAAGCGTGACGCTCGCGCCGGCGGGGCCGTTCCGCATACGCTGGTTCATGGACAGCCATGCGCGGGCGGTCTCGCTGATTCGACGGCAACGCGACGAGCTCCTCGACACCCTCCACGTCTGCGAGACGAACCTCCCTCCGGACCTGCGTGCCCTGCACGCCGACCGCCTCGCGTTCCTCGCCGGACTCGTGCGAGCACACGCGGATGACGCGGTTCATCTGCTGCACGGCGCAACCCGGGTGGGAGGCGAGGACGGGTAGGCCCGGCCGCTCGCGCTCACGAGTGCCGCTCGGCTCGGCCTCCCGGAGTCCGGTCGTCAGGCGGTCGGAACGACAGGGTCCGGATCGCGTCACGCCGAAGGGGAGTGCCCTGGTCCGGGCCGTTTTCCTCCGGCGCGTCGGTGGTGTGCGCCCCTGTCTGTTCCGAGGTCCGGTGTGTGACGGGCCCCGTCATGGGTGTCGCGGTCGTGGCGCTCGCCTCGGCGGCCGGGCGCCGTAATGCCGTGGAAACGCGCGCGCGCGAGGGTACGGGCAGTCGGGCGCCGCCGCGTCCCGTGGGAGGTCGCATGAGGAACACCGCCGTCGTCGCCGCGCTGGCCCTGCTGGGTGTGGGCGCGGCCATCTCCGGGTACGTCGTGGGCCGCGCCATCGAGCGGCCCGGCATTGTGGTCTCGGACGCCTCCACGCCCGCACCCGCGCGCGTGGCCGTCCTCAGTGGCGACGGGCTGTTCTCCGCGAACTGCGGCGGCTGTCACGGCGCGCGGGCGCAGGGCGGCGTGGGTCCGAAGCTCGCCGGGCTCGTGAAGGGCTGGGACGAGCAGACCTTCCGGAGCGCGGTGCTCGACGGCAAGGGAGAGGGTGGCCGCGCGCTCGCGCCGATGATGCCGCGTTTCGGGAGCACCGGCCTCGGCGGTCACGTGCCGACGGACGAGGAGATCGAGGCGCTGTACCGGCACCTCCGGCAGCTCTGAGGGCAGGAGGGAGGGCGGAAGGCCGCGGCCTTCCGCCCTCCCTCTTGCAACTTCACTTTAAAAGTCGTAGTAGTATGACAAGTGTACGTGGCGGGCTCCCGCCGCCCCTCACCCACCCCGGTCGTCGTCACCTGCGTCCTGCCCCGGCCCACCGCCCCCAGACCCAGGAGGACCCCATGACCACCACCGTCCTGCCCGCCCGCCCGAACCTGCGCCCCGTGCTCTGGACGGCCCCACTGGCGGGCGTGCTCGCCGCCGCCGTCAACGTGGCGCTGTTCCTGCTCACCCGCTCCCTGTTCGACGGCGTGCTCGTCGGCCCGCAGCAGATGAGCATCACCGCCGGGGCGGTCGTCGTGACGTCGCTCGTCGGGGCGCTCGGCGCGGGCGTCGTGTACGCCCTGCTCGCCCGCTCCGGTCGCGCCCGCCTCTTCCCCGGCGTCGCGCTCGCGTTCCTGCTTCTCTCCCTCGCGGGTCCGCTGACCGCCGCGGGCGTACCGCTCGCCGTGAAGCTGACGCTCTGCGCCATGCACGTCGTCACGTACGCGGCCGTGATGCTGCTCGTCCCCCGGCGCCGCGCGTGAAGAGCGTGGGGCCCTCCCGCGTGGGAGGGCCCCTCTCGGGTCAGGCCGCGGCTACCAGAGGCGCGCGCCGGGCACCGGGTGCTGGTTGAGCAGCATCGCGACGAGCTCCGGGCCGTACATCACCGCCACGAGCGCGAGCGCCACGAAGAACAGCGCCCACAGGTTCTCCAGGACCCGCGTCATCGCGTGCACGCGCCCGTCCTTCCCGGCCGCCGCGACCTGCTCGCTGAAGGGCACCGGCACCTCCTGCGCGCCCGCCTCGCGGCGTCCGAGCAGCGTCGCGAAGATCACGCCGAAGTACAGGACCGCGCCGACGAGCAGGATCATGCCGCTGATGCCGGTGAGGGCCATCGGCACGGCGGCCTTGTGGTAGACGGCCTGCAGTTCGGGGCCCGCCGCCGAGATCTGCGCGCGGCGCGGGATACCTAGCAGGCCTTCCCAGTGCATGCCGAGCGCGAACACCATCATCCCGGCGAACCAGAACCACACGGACCAGAGCGCCACGCGTGGGCTCGCGAGCTTCTTCCCGGTGAGGTGCGGCAGCAGCCAGAAGCTCACCGCGAAGAACGTCAGCGTGGTGGCCGTCCCGACCGTGATGTGGAAGTGCCCGGGAATCCAGGCGGTGTTGTGTACGACCGCGTCAATGGCCATGCTGGCGTTCGCGATGCCGCCCGCGCCGCCGAAGATGAAGCTGATCATCGCGAGGGCCTGCCCGGTGAAGATCGCGTCCTTCCAGGGCAGCCTGCCCATCCAGCGGATCCAGCCGCGCCCGCCTCGCAGCCGGGCCGCGTACTCCATGCTGGCGGCGACGCTGAAGGCGGTGAGCAGGGACGGGACCGCCACGAGGAAGGTCAGGAGCATGTGCACGACCTTCCACAGCGCGGGAATGCCGGGGTCGGTGTACTGGTGGTGGAAGCCGACGGGCGTGCTGATCAGCAGGAAGAGCGCGAACGCGAGCCGCGCGAGGGGTTCGCTGACGATCCTTCCGCCCATCTGGCGCGGCACGAGCGCGTACCAGCTGACGTAGGCGGGCAGCAGCCAGAAGTACACGATGGGGTGCCCAGTGTACCAGAAGAGCGTGCGCGCCAGCAGCGGATCGACGCCCTTGGTGATGCCGAGCGACCACGGGATGAGGAAGACGAGGACCTCCACGACGAGTCCGAGCGACGCGACGAACCACATCATCCACGTGGCGACGCTCATGTACGTGACGATCGGCGTGACCCTGCCCGGGTTCCGCCGCTTCCAGCCCCACCAGATCGTGACGGTCTGGATGCCGACGACGAGGCTGGCCGCGACGAGCATCGCCGCGCCGATGTAGAAGAGCGGGTGGCCCATCAGGGGCGGGTAGAAGGTGTAGAGGACGGTGGCGTCGTTCGTGAGGAGCGGCACGGCGGCGAGCGCGGTGCCGACCGTCATGGTCCAGTAGGCGCCCCAGGCGACGATGAGGTTGGGCCGCACGCCGAGTTCACGGCAGGGCAGGTACAGCAGCAGCCCGCTGATGAAGAACGTCGTGAAGACGAGCGCGTTGAGCACGCCGTGCAGGCTGAGGCCCTGGTAGTAGGACTTCAGGAAGGGCAGGTGGGAGTACACGTCGACGCCCGCGTAGTTGAGCGCCTGCAGGGGCCCGATCAGCACGCCGATCAGCAGGGCCAGCAGGCCCGTCGCGAGGAAGTAGAGCGTGACCTTCTTGTGGGGGTGCGCGGCGTAGCCGTGCCCGCGCCCACGGACGTCGGGGGTGGTGTCGGGACCGCCGAGGGGGGTACTGGTCATTTCGCGTTCTCCACGATGAGCTTGAAGGCCATGTTCTGGTGACCGGCGCCGCAGTACTCGTTGCAGGCGCTGGTGTACGTGCCGGGCGTGCGGAAGGTGGCGCTCGCGACGCCCTCGTGTCCGGGGATCAGCTCGAAGTTGATGTTGCTGCCCTCGATCTGGACGCCGTGCAGCACGTCGGCGGCGGTGAAGTGGAACGTGACCCTGCGTCCGGCCGGGATGGTCAGGACGGACGGCGTGAAGGTGAACGCGCGCGCGACGACGTACGCGTGGAGTTCACCGTTCTCCTCGTGGAGGCCGGGCTTCGCGTAGGCCGTCGTTTCCAGGTGGGCGGGGTCGACGAACCTCGTGCGGCTCTCGACGACGCCGGGCAGCGTGTCGGAGATCATGCTGGCGAGCACGCCGACGAAGAGCAGCACGACGAGCACCACGGAGACGCCCATCCAGCCGAGTTCGTAGCGTTCGATGACGTCGTGGCGCACGGCTCAGGCCCTTCCCTGCAGGATGCCGAGCACGAGGAACCACATGAGCAGGGTGGCGGTGAGGACGACGGCACTGACGAAGAGGGTGCCCCTGGGCGGCGCGCCCTGGCCTTCGTGGGCGTCCTCGTGGGCGTCGTGGGGGGCGGGGTTGGACATGACGTGCCTCCTTGCACCTCGAGGGTGGTGCGGAGGCATTACGCGGGAGTTACGGCGCCGCTCAGCCGATCATGAGGGCGTGGAGTTCCTCGAGGAGGGCCTCGCCTTCCGCGGTGGTGCGGGCCACGAGGAGGATGGTGTCCTGCCCGGCGAGGGTGCCGACGATGTCGTCGCGGCGGAGCTTGTCGATGAAGAAGGCGACGCCGCTCGCGTGGCCCTCGGCGGTCTTGACGATGAGGAGGTTCTCGCCGCGGTCGACGTCGGTGACGAAGCTGCGGAAGAGCCGTCCGAGTTCGTCCATGACGTCCGTCTCGGTCTGGACCTGCGCGAGGGAGTAGCGGTGCTTGCTCTTGCCGATGGGGAGCCGGACGAGCCGCAGCTCGTTGATGTCGCGCGAGACGGTCGCCTGCGTGACGCGGATGCCCTCGGCGCGGAGGCGCTCGACGAGTTCCGCCTGGGTGCTGACGTTCTCCTTGGCGATGATTTCCTGGATTCGCTTCTGTCGTTGTTCCTTGCTGATCACGCGTCCTCCATGGACCCTGCGTGGTGCGGGGTCCGGTCGGTGCCGTCCGATGCGCGGTTCGGCGCGCCCTCTGGAGCGTACTAATAATTATACAGGTCGCGCGTAATTATACAACCTGGCGGCCTCGTCCAGCAGACGCTCGGCCACCTCGCGCTTGCTCATCAGGGGCCACGCGTCCGACGAGCCGTCCGCGCGCACCAGCGTCACCTGGTTCGTCTCCCCGCCGAAGCCCGTCCCCTCGCGCGTCGGGTAGTTCAGCAGCACGAAGTCGGCGTTCTTGCGCCGCGCCTTGTCCGCCGCGCGCTCCACGCCCGCGTGCGTCTCCATCGCGAAGCCCACCAGCACCCGCCGCCCCTTGCGCGCTCCCATCTCCACGAAGAAGTCCGGGTTCGGCGCGAGCTCCACCGTCAGCGCCTCGCTCGACTTCGGCTTCTTCTCCGCCGAGGGGTTCGCCGCACGGTAGTCCGCGATGGCCGCCGTCATCACGACGACGTCCGCGTCCTCGAAACGCGCCAGCGTCGCCTCGCGCATCTCCAGGGCGCTCTCCACGGCCACCACCTCCGCGCCCACGGGCGCGGGAATGGACACCGGACCGCTCACCAGCGTCACGCGCGCCCCGCGCGCCAGCGCCCGCTCCGCCACCGCGTAGCCCATCTTCCCGCTCGACGGGTTCGAGATGAAGCGCACCGGGTCGAGGTACTCCCGCGTCGGGCCCGCCGTCACGAGGACGTGCAGGCCCGCCAGGTCACGCGGCGCCTCCCGCGCGCCCACGAGGGCCGCCGCCTCCCGCGCGATCTCCTCGGGTTCCGCCATCCGCCCGAAGCCCGCGCCCTCCCCGCTGCTGCCCAGCGGTCCGAACACCGGCCCCACGAACGCGTGCCCCCAGCCGCGCAGCGTCTCCACGTTGCGCGCCGTCGCCGGGTGCTCCCACATCGTCGGGTTCATCGCGGGCGCCCACAGCACGGGCGCCCGCGTCGAGAGCAGCGTCGCCCCGGCGAGGTCGTCCGCGCGGCCCGCCGCGTGCCGCGCGATCGCGTCGGCGCTCGCGGCGGCCACCACCACCACGTCGGCACGCGCGAGCTGCAGGTGCTGCGCCTCCGGACGCGGCGCGAACCACGTCTCGTCCGTGAAGACCGCGTGATCGCTCGCCGTGGCGAGCGACAGTTCCGTGGTGAAGGCCAGCGACGCGCGCGTCGCGACCGCGCGCGTATCGAAGCCCGCCTCGCGCAGACGACGCAGGACCATCGGGGCCTTCACGGCCGCCATGGACCCCGACACGATCACGAGGGCGAGAGGACGACGGGCGCTGAGCGGCTCATTCATGCGGCAGGCTCCTTGAAACGGCACGCGAACCGGGGGAAGCTCACCCACGAGCTTCCCCCGGCGTCACGATCTGGAAGGGAGGGGGAACATCACGATCACAGCCCGGAACCCAGCGCAACGTCACGTCGACTCGCTTCGCTCGGCGAAACCTCGGCCTTCGCCGAGGTTCTGGTCGGCGATCTAGTCGCGGTCGCGGTCGCGCTCGGCGTTGAGCTGCGCCTGCAGCTGCGCCTGACGGGCCCGCTGGTAGTCGACGTTCATGCGGTCCTCGTCGATGAGGTCCTCACCGACGGTGAGGCGGCCCGTGGCGAGCTCGCGCATGGACTGGGTGACGAGGTTGCGGTACTGCACGCGCTGCTCGTGCGGCAGGACGCTCGCGGCACCCGAGCGGAGCTGGATGGCGCGCTTCGCGACCACGACGGAGAGGCGGTACTTGCTGTCCGTCAGCGAGAGCAGCTTGTCGATGTCTTTTTCGGCCATGTGGTCCTCCAGTGGGACGGCCGTGGCCGTCCGGGCATAACGCCCCATGATAGAGCCCCGTGAGGTGAGAGCTCAAGATCGGCGGTCGGGCAGGATCGCGCCGCCCGCGATCCACAGCAGCACCGCCGCGAAGGCGGGCTGGAGCAGCACGAGCGCCGTGTCCACCTGCAGCGAGCAGCCCTGCGGGCGGACGCAGACCTCCTCGGGGAGGCTCGCGAAGCTCAGCCTCACCTCGCCGAGCGCGCCCCAGCCGCCCGTCGCGCCCGAGAGCGTGAGGTACACCCACCACAGCAGCACGAAGACCGCGAAGCCGCCCAGAAGGCGCAGACGCGACGTGCGGCCCACGACGCTCGCGAGCAGCGCGATGGCGGGCGGAACGGGCAGCACGGCGAGCGCCAGGAGCCCGAGCCGCCACGACACGTCCGGACCGAGGTGGATCTCGGCGAGCGGAATCGTACCGGACACGAAGTACAGGGCCGAGCCGAGCAGGGCCAGCGCGAGGACCAGCACCTCCGTCAGCAACCACGCGTACTTCGCGAGGACGATCCTGATCCCGCTGGGCCGCTCGCTCGGCCAGGCCTCCCGCGTGGGCGGCCCGAAGGCGGCGAAGCCGCCGAACAGCCAGTACACGGCGGGAATGGCGCCGATGAGCGCCGCCACGATGAGCCGGAGCTGCGGGTTCTCCACCCGCCAGGCGATGAGCACGTCCAGCAGCACGATCAGCACGACGCCCAGCAGCAGCGTGAGGCCCTTCTGGCGGGCCTCGGCAGCCCAGAGGCGTCCGAAGGTGGACCCGGACGGGCGGCTCGACGTCATGCCGATCGACATGTCTGAGCTTACCCCGCGCGTGCCCGGCGGACCTTGCAACTTCGCTGAACGAACACGGGCGTCACGGGCGCCTCGGTCGGGCCTCCTCCCAGGTGTCCCAGGGATCGGCGCCGGAGGACTGGGTCGGAAGGACGACCGGACGCTCCCGGACCGCGTCCCGGGGTTCGAGGGTCTGCCGCCACATCAGGACGTAGCGCGCGACGACCGGGCCGGTCCGGACGCACCAGCGCGGCTGGTCGAGGACGACGCCCCCGACGGGCCGATGCTGCAGGGGCACGTACGCACCGTCCTCCACCACGAAGGTCAGGGGGCGGCCCTCCGGAAGGTCCGCCGGGTGCCGCTGGAGGCTCTCGGTGAGGTGCGTGCCGTGCAGACCGCCGGCCACGTAGAGCGGCACGCTGGGCGGCACGCGCCGCGCGAGGCCCGGCAGGCGCCGGGGCGTGCGCAGCGCCTCCTGCAGGTCGAACAGGACCTTCCGGTCGTGGTGCTCCAGCCCGACGAGGAAGGACGCGTCCCTCACGGTGACGCGCCTTCCGGCGGCCTCCATCTCGGCGTGACCGGGGCGGTCCACGCGCACGCCGAGCCGGAGGTCCAGCAGGGGCACCTGCCTGGGATCGCGCCGTCCGAGGCCCATGACCTGACACACGAGCGACAGGACGAAGCGTTTGGAGGGCAGGGCGTGCAGCTCCGGAAGCAGGTCGCTGTTCATGCCCTCGGGCAGGCCGTAGGTCCAGTGCTGGACGGGGCCTTCGAGCCGCAGCAGCAGGGTCGCTTGGCAGTCCATGCGCACAGTCTGAGGGGCGCCGCGCAGCCTGATGTCGCCCCTGTCTAGGGCGGTTATGCCTAGAGGGAATCTTCATCTTGTCCTGCCCGCCGCCCTCCGCTAGCATTGGAGGGCCACGGGAGCCCAGCCGCTCCCACCCGGCCGGGCGCTCCAGGGGCGCCCGGCCCCGCGCAGGCACGCCCACGCCGTGGGCCCGAGAGGAGGTGGTGAACGTGACGACAGCCCCGACCGCCGAGATCGAACCGCCCAGTCAGCCCGTCCTCGCGCCACACCTCCGGAGGCCGCCATGCGCCACACACACCTGAACCACGCGGGGCAGCGAGCATGCTGACCTACTACCGCTCCATCGGCGGGAAGCTCGGCACCGTCGACACCTACACCGACGGCTGCTGGATCAACGTCGTCGCGCCCACCCCCGAGGAACTCGCCCGCGTCAGCCGCGAGACGGGCCTCACCCTCGAATTCCTCCAGTACCCCCTCGACCCGGACGAACGCTCCCGCTTCGAACGCGAGGACGAGGGCCAGCTGCTCATCGTCCTCCAGACGTCCCAGCGGCTCGGCGAGGACAGCGACATCCCCTACGACACCGTCCCGCTCGGCATCCTGCACACCGACCACTGCCTCGTCACCGTCTGCGCGCAGGACAACCAGACCATCCGCGACGTCACGGGCGGCCTCGTGCGGCAGGTCCGCACCGCCAAGAAGAACCGCCTCACCCTCCAGATCTTCCTGCGCGCCGCGCAGCGCTTCCTGATCGACCTGCGCCGCATCGACAAGGCCATCGACCAGGCCGAGGACCGCCTGGAGCACGCCACGCGCAACAGGGAACTCCTTGACCTGCTCAAGCTCGAGAAGTCCCTCGTGTACTTCAAGACGGCCCTCAAGAGCAACGAGCTCATGATGGAACGCCTCAAGCGCGAGCGGCTCTTCGACCTCTACGAGGACGACCAGGACCTCCTCAACGACGTCCTCATCGAGAACCTCCAGGCGATCGAGATGACCGACATCAGCACGAACATCCTCACGTCCACCGTGGGCACCTTCGCGTCCGTCATCAGCAACAACGTGAACGCCGTCGTGAAGATCCTGACGATCACCACCATCCTCGTGGCCATCCCGACGCTCGTGACGAGCATCTTCGGGATGAACGTGCCGCTGCCCTTCCAGAAGAATCCCGAGGCGCTGTTCATCGTCCTCGGGATCGCGTTCGGGTTCTCCATCCTGCTGGGCCTGCTGTTCCGCCGCCTGCGCTGGTTCTAGTGCCGCACGGCCTCGAGGCCCGCGAGCCTGGCCGCCCACTCCAGCGGCGGCAGCAGGGGCGCGCGCCAGCGCGGCTCCGTCTCCTGCCAGCCGAGCCGCGCGGACAGGCCGCCCCAGGTGCAGACGGTCTCCGCGCCGCCCTCGCGCATGAGGCTCTCCACGAGCGCGAGGCAGCGGGCGCGCCACGCCCCGACCGCCTCGCGCGCGCGCGGGTCGCCCGCGTCCGCCGCGTCGAACAGCAGGCCCGCGAAGCGCGCGTAGTCCCCGCCGCCGCGTCCGCGCGCCCACTCCATCAGGGCGCGCGGCGTCGCGAACTCCTCGCGCAGGGGCCGCGCGAGCGGCGTGTCCCGCCCGTCCTCCCAGTCGGACAGGCCGAGCCGCACGGCGCCGAGCCCCAGGTCCGAGCCGCCGCCCTGCTCCAGCGGGAAGCCCCAGCCCATGCGGCGCCGCACCACGCCGTCCTGACCGCGCGACAGCGCCACACAGCCCGTCCCGACGATCAACAGGACGCCCGGCCCGCCCCCGAAGGCCGCGCCGAGCGTGAGGGACGCGTCGCCCTGCGCGACGAGCCGCGCGAAGGGGTGCGGCACGGACGCGAGCGCCGCCTCGTCGGCGGGCGTCGCGAGCCCCGCGATGCCCGCGTGCACG
>NZ_KI912679.1:20769-21010 GCF_000519345.1 Deinococcus pimensis DSM 21231 | reverse complement strand
GACGAGTCGCACGGCGCGCTCGCGCAGCTTGTGGTTGCTGGCCTTCACGTCCACCATCAGGTTGCCGTACACCTTCCCGAGCCGCACCATCACGGCGCTGGAAAAGGTGTTCAGCGCGATCTTCTGCGCGGTGCCCGCCTTGAGGCGCGTGCTGCCGCCGATCACCTCGGGGCCGGTGTCGAGGCACACGCCCACGTCCGCCTCCGTCAGCAGGGGCGTGCCGGGATTGTTGGAGATGCCG
>NZ_KI912679.1:20164-20669 GCF_000519345.1 Deinococcus pimensis DSM 21231 | reverse complement strand
GCGTTCGGCGGCGAGGTCCACGGCGCGCGCGAGGTCCGCCGAGGCGGCCTCCACGGCGCGCGCCGCGAGCATCTGGTCACGGACGAGGAGACCCACGACGTCGGTCGTGGGCAGGACGTCGAGATCGGCGGAGTGTTCGTGAAGTCGTTCGGTGTCCAGCATGGAAGTCTCCGATGAAAGGTCAGTGGTGGGGCGTGCTCAGGGCCGCCACGCGGCGTGCACGGCGTTGGCGAATCGGCGGCGCAGATGGATGATGTCGTCCCCGCCGTGCCGGGTGGGGTGGACGCGGTTGGTGAGCAGCACGATCCCGTAACCCCGCGTGGGCTCCACCCACACGCTCGTGCCGGTGAAGCCGGTGTGCCCGAACGCGCGGGCGCTGGAGAGCTCCCCGCCCGAGCAGGTGGGGTGCCCGAGAATCCAGCCGAGGCCGCGCGCGCCGCCGCCGGGCTCCTCCGCCCAGGGGCGCGTCATGAGCTCCAGGGTGGCGGGACTCACGGCGTCCGTG
>NZ_KI912679.1:13124-20064 GCF_000519345.1 Deinococcus pimensis DSM 21231 | reverse complement strand
GGCCGCGGCCCGTGACGCGCTCCACGAGCGCGCCCAGCACGACGAAGCCGAGGTCGCTGTACACGGTCCGCTCGCCCGGCGCGCGCTCCAGCGGGGTCTGCAGGACCCGCGCGACGAGCGTGTCGCGGTCGGCGGGATGCGTGTACAGCGGCGCCCACGCGGGTAGACCGGACGTGTGCGACAGGAGCTGCGCGACCGTCACGTCCCCGAGGCCCGTGCCGGTCGTCATCCAGCCCGCCTCGGGAAGGTGGAGGCGCACGCGGTCGTTCACGCTCACGCGGCCCGCCTCCACGAGCGCGAGGACCTCCGGGAGGGTCACGAGGACCTTCGTGAGGCTCGCGAGGTCGAAGGCGTGAGCGGGCGTGAGCGCCTCCATCGTGCGGAGGTCCGCGACGCCCCGGTGGTACTCCAGCGCGAGGCCCTCCCTCGTCACGACGGCCGCCGCGACGGCGGGCATCGGGGCGGCGTCCAGCAGGGCGCGCGCGTGATCGAGGGACGCGAAGGGCGCGGTGGCGGTGATGGTCATGTCTCCCCTTCCCGCCTCAGCGGCTCTGCGTGTCGGCGGCGTCGCGCAGCGCGTCACCGAAGAAGTTGAAGGCCAGTACGGACAGCACGATGAACGCGCCGGGCAGCAGCAGCCACGGGGACTGCCCCAGCACCTCGATCTTGTTCGCGTCCTTGAGCAGCAGGCCCCACGACGTCATGGGCTCCTTGATGCCGAGCCCCAGGAACGACAGGGCGCTCTCCCCGAGGATGTAGCCGGGCAGCGCGAGCGTCGCGGTCACCACGAGGAACGAGCTGAGGTTCGGCACGATGTGCCGCCAGATGACCCGCAGGTCCGACGCCCCCACCGCGCCCGCCGCCGTGACGTACTCGATCTGCCGCAGCGAGAGCACCTGACCGCGCACGACGCGCGCGAGGCTCGCCCAGCCGATCAGCGCGAGCACCGCGACGATGCCGAGGTACACCCAGGTGCTCGGCCACTTCGCGGGCACCAGCGTGCTCAGCGCCAGCAGGATCGGCAGGCGCGGAAAGGAGAGCAGCACCTCCACGACGCGCATCAGCAGGTTGTCCACCCAGCCGCCGTAGTAGCCGCTCACGCCGCCCACGAGGATGCCGATCGCGAAGGAGATCAGCACGCCGATCACGCCGACCGTCAGGGACACCTGCGAACCGACCAGCGTGCGCGACAGCAGGTCGCGGCCCAGCTGGTCCGTGCCGAAGGGGAAGTAGAAGCCGTCCGTCACGCCGAACAGGTGCAGGTCCGTGCGGACGCCCAGCAGGCGGTACTCCTCGCCGCGCACGAGCAGACGCACCGGCATGGGACGCGTGCGGTCCTCCGCGTACTTGCTGAGGAACGTCACGGGATCGCGCTGCTTCGTGATGGGGTACACGAAGGGCCGCTGGAGCTTCCCGTCATGCACGACGTGCAGCTTCTGCGGCGGCTGGTACGGGAACTCGGAGTGCTGCGTGTCGATCGCGTACGGCGACAGGAAGCCCGCGAGGAGCGCCATGAGGTAGAGCGCGATCAGCATCCACCCGCCGAGCACGCCGATGCGCGAGCGGCGGTAGCGCCGCCACGCCATCTGCAGGGGACTCGGCGCGCGCGGCGTGCCGGAGGGAACGGGAGTGGGAGCGGTGGTCATACGAGTCCCCCGATCGGGATGGACCATCGGCGTTCGGGCTGCGTACGCACCGGAGCGGTCCGGTGCTCATGCCTGGGGCGGTGGCGCGTCTCTGCACTCATGGCGGGCGTCGTACGCACCGGAGCGGTCCGGTGCTCATGCCTGGAGCGGTGGCGCGTCTCTGCACTCATGGCGGGCGTCGTACGCACCGGAGCGGTCCGGTGCTCATGCCTGGGGCGGTGGCGCGTCTCTGCACTCATGAGTACCTCACACGCGGATCCGCCCACGCCAGCGCGAGGTCGGCGAGGAGGTTGCCCACGAGCAGCAGGAACGCGGAGAGCATCAGCAGCGTCAGCGCGAGGTACTGGTCCTTGTTGATGAGGGCCTCGTACAGCTGCGGGCCGATGGTGGGCAGGTTCAGCACGATGGAGATGATGATGGTGCCGCTGATGAGCGTCGGCAGGCTCAGGCCCGCGAGGCTGATGATGGGGTTCACGGCGTTGCGGACCGCGTGACGCCACACGACGACGCTGCCGCGCAGCCCCTTGGCGCGGGCCGTGCGGATGTAGTCCTGCCCGAGCACGTCGAGGGTGCTGGCGCGCATCTGCCGCATGAGGCTCGCGACGCCCTCGAGCGCGACGGCCAGCACGGGAATCCAGAGGTGGTTGAGCAGGTCCAGGAGCTTCGCGGCGGACCACGGCGCGCCGATGAAGTCGGGGCTGTTGAGCCCGCCGACGTTCGTGCCGCCGAGGCTCAGGACGAGCGCGATGAGCAGCAGCGCCGCGAGGAAGTCCGGCACGGCGAGGCCGAGGTAGCCGAGGAAGTTCGCGATCTGCGCGGGCGCGCGGTGACGGTTGAAGGCGGTGTAGATGCCCATGGGCACGGCGATGATCCACGTGGCGAGCAGCGTGAGCGCCGCGATGAACACGGTCCAGCCGAGCCGCTCGCCGATCATGCTGATCACGGGTCGGCTGTTGGCGAAGGAGTACCCGAAGTCGAAGCGGGTCACGACGCCCCACAGCCACTTGAGGTACTGCAGCCACGCGGGGTCGTTGAGGCCGAGCTGACGCGTGATGGCCTCCACGGTCTCCTTGGTGAAGCGAGGGTCCTCGAGGTACTGGTCGGTGAAGTTGCCGGGTTGCAGCTTGATCACCGTGAAGCACACGACGGAGATCAGCAGCAGCGTCGGGATCATGCCGAGCAGACGGCGGATGAAGAACACGAACATAGGGTCCCCAGGGAAAAGAAAGCGCGGGAGGAGGGCGAGGGCTGCGCCTCACCGCTCCTCCCTGCGTGACGGTTACTTCTGGTAGATGAGCGGGACGGGGTTGTACCCGGGAATCACGCCGAGGTTGTAGATGTAGTTCCCGAAGTTGTTGCTGATCGCGCCGATGTTCTCGGGCTTCGCGATCGGGATGACCGGGAGGTTCTGCGCGAAGATGAGCTGCCAGCGGGTGTAGAGGGCCTTGCGGCGGCTCTGCTCGGTGGCGGTGCTGGCCTCGTCGAAGATGTCGTAGATCTGCTTCTCCCAGGGGAACATCGCCTTGATGTTGGGCGTGTCGCCGTCCTTGGCGGGCAGCAGGTCACGGTGCCAGTAGTACAGCGCGCCGCCGGGCTGCCAGATGGGCTTGCGCAGCTCCGGATCGGGCTGGTCGCCGAAGGCGTGCAGGATCGCTTCCCAGTTGCCGGACTGGCCGGTGGAGAGCAGTCGGCTCGCGAGGATGCCCTTGAGGTTGACCTTCACGCCGATCTGCTTGAGGTCGTTCTGCAGGATCGTCGCCATGGGCGGGTAGACGCTGGAGTCCGTGCCGTACGTCAGGTCGAACTCGAGGTTCTTGCCCCTGGCGATGTTGCGGATGCCGTCGCCGTCGGTGTCCTTGAGGCCCATCGCGTCGAGCGCGGCGCCCGCGGCCTGCAGGCTGAAGCTGCCGAGCTGCGCCTTGGTGTTGGCGTAGAAGGCGGTGTTGGCGGGCGCGACGCCGTGACCGGGAGGGCCCGCGAGGCCGTTGTACACCTGGTCGATGATGCGGTCACGGTTGATGGCGGACTGCATGGCCTTGCGGAATCGGACGTCGCTGAAGACCTTGGCGAGGGCCGGGTCCTTCGCGTCGAAGTTGAACGCGAGGAAGGGCGGGCTGCCGAACAGTGCGACGCTGCGGACGACCTTGAAGGGCGCGCCGGCGACCTCGCGGCTCTTGAGGTCGGGGAACTGCGCGCCGCTGATGTTGAGCTGGTCGATGTTCTTCGCGAGGAACTGCGCGACCTGCGCCTGCGGGTCACGGATGATCAGGAACTCCACCCGGTCGAGGTAGGGGAGCTTCTGGTTCTTCGCGTCGACCTTCCAGTAGTTGGCGTTCTTCGCGAGGGTGACCTTCTGGCCCGCGACGTACGACGCGAGCTTGAAGGGACCCGTACCGACGACCTCGGAGGGGTCCACGTTGGTGCCCCAGGCGGTGTTGATGTCCGCGCTCTTCGCGCCGCCCTCCACGCTGTACTTCAGCAGCTTGTGCTTCGGCATGATGAAGTTGCGCATCTGGAGGATGAAGGCGGGCGCGGGCTTCGCGAGGGTCGCGCGGACAGTGTACTTGTCGACCTTCTCGAACTTGACGCGCTGACCGCCGATGATGAAGCTCGCGGCGTCGCCGGCGCGGGCCTCGGGGTTCTGGATGATCTGGTCGTAGGTGAAGACCACGTCGTCGGCGTCGAAGTCCTGACCGTCGCTCCACTTCACGCCCTGGCGGAGCTTGAAGGTGTAGGTCTTGCCGCCGTCCGTGACCGTCCAGGACTCCGCGAGGGCGGGCTCGACCTTGTACGTCTTGTAGTTGTACTCGACGAGCCCGTCGAAGAGCTGCTGCGCGACGAGGCCGAGGTTGTTGTCGATGACGCCGTAGTAGTTGAAGCTCTGCGGGCTGTCGCCGAGGGCGAGGGTGTAGGTGCCGCCGGGCTTGCCGGTGGTGATCCCGAGGCTGTCGTAGCCCGTGACCTTCTTGGGTGCCGCCGCCGCCGCGCTCGCGAGCAGCAGGCTGGCAAGGAGAATGCTTCCGCCACGTTTCATGAGGGCCTCCGTCTCAGCGTGAAGTTTGATACCACTCTAAGACCAGAGGCGAAGTGACGCAAGGGTCACGTTCTCTCGCGCCGCTCACCTTCCCGTGCAATGCCTTCGGAAGCTGACGATGAGGGGACGATCAGGTGGTATGGTTTTGGTACGTATGCCTTCGGACGTCCTCCCGCTCCACGTCGACCCGGGTAGCGCGACGCCCGTGTACCTGCAGGTCGTGCAGGGCCTCCAGCGCCTCATCGGACAGGACGCCCTCGCGGAGGGGACTGCCCTGCCGGGCGAACGCGACCTCGCCAGCCGCCTCGGCGTGTCGCGCGTGACGGTGCGGCAGGCCCTGCGGGTCCTGGAGGAGCAGGGCCTCCTGATTCGCCGTCAGGGCTCCGGCACCTTCGTCGCGCCGCGCCGCATCGAGCAACCGCTGTCGGCCCTGACGGGCTTCAGCGAGGACATGCGCTCGCGCGGCCTCACCCCGGGCGCGCACGTCCTGACGCTGGAGCGGACGCGGCCCACCCCGCAGGAGGCGATGAACCTCGCCGTGAGTCCCCTCTCGGAGGTGGTGCGTCTGCGCCGCCTGCGCACCGCCGACGGCGAACCCCTCGCGATCGAGACGAGCACCGTGCCCGTCGCCGTCGTGGGCGACCTCACCGCGGAGCGCGTGGAGGACCGCAGCCTGTACGGCGTGATGCGCGAACGCGGCCACGTGCCCGACCGGGCCATGCAGCACCTGCGCGCCCGCGAGGCGGACGAGGAGACGGCGGCCCTGCTGCACGTCCCGCGCGGCACGGCGCTCCTCGCGACGGAACGGCTCACCTGGGGACGCGGCGGAACGGTGCTGGAGTACGCGCGGGCGCTGTACCGGGGGGACCGGTACGATTTCATCGTCGAACTCAAATAAGTCGTAGAGACGCGCCGACGCCCCCGGCAGGAGGGCCGGGCCGTCCCGGTCCGTACGACGCCATACGCGGACGGCCACCCCCA
This sequence comes from Deinococcus pimensis DSM 21231, assembly GCF_000519345.1. Taxonomy (GTDB): domain Bacteria; phylum Deinococcota; class Deinococci; order Deinococcales; family Deinococcaceae; genus Deinococcus_A; species Deinococcus_A pimensis. Next base: position 14,403 of record NZ_KI912679.1, on the reverse strand, counting down.
CGTACAGAGACACGTCACCGCCCCGGGCAGGAGCGAGGGGCCCCGGGTGGATTTCTTCCGGTGCCGGGTGCGCTCCGCGTGCTATGCCCTTCTCATGGTGGTGGCGTCCGTGGTGCTGGCGCTGTCGGTGTCCGCGCCGACGGCCGCGTTCGTGAATCCGGTGTCGGGGGTGAGCATCGTGCCGCCGCCGGGCTGGTCGGCGGCGCGCGTGGAGGGGGTGGACGCGGACTACTTCATGGGTCCGGCGGGAGACGGGACGAGCCTGAACCTGATGGGGCCGGTGCCTCCGCTGCGCGCGGCGCACGCGGAGGACTGCGCGGCGCAGGCGGCGCAGGTGGGCCTCGTGGAGGGCCTGCGGGTGTCGCTGGCGCGCTACGACGAGGCGGAGGACGCGTGCCTGATCTGGTACGGGGGTTCGGTGTTCGGGACGGATCTGCGCTTCCGGGCGAAACTGCTGTACGTGGACGGGCAGACGTTCGTGGTGACGTACACGGCGGGCGCGGCGCAGTTCGAGGCGTTCCTGGCGCAGGCGCAGCGGGCGATGGGGACGTTCCGCGTGCTGGGCCGTTAGGACGCGTGAGGCCTCGAACTGGTCTCGAAGTGGTATGAAGCAGGCATGAGTGGCATGTCCCGCGCGCCGCGCGTCCTGGGCCTGATGAGCGGCACGTCCGCCGACGGGATCGACGCGGTCCTCCTCGAACTGGACGGCTGGCCCGCCGTGGGCGCGGGCGGCGCGCTCCCCGCGCTCGAAGGTCCCGCGCCGCGCGGGCGGGTCGTGGCGCACACCCATCACCCGTACGAGGACGCGCTGCGAACGGAGGTGCTGCGCGCCGCGCGCGGCGAGGCCCGCACGCCCGAACTGGCGCAGCTGCACTTCGCGCTGGGCGACGCGCTCGCGGAGGCCGCTCGGGACCTCGCGCGGGACGCGGATCTCGTCGCGTCGCACGGGCAGACGGTGTGGCACCTGCCGCGCCCGGAGGCGGGGCCGCGCGCCACGCTGCAACTCGGGGAGGCCGCCGTGATCGCGGAGGTCACGCGCCGCGACGTCGTCTCGGACTTCCGGCCCGCCGATCTCGCGGCGGGCGGGGAGGCGGCGCCGCTCGTCCCCTTCGCGGACCGGGTGCTCTTCGCCGAGCGGGGCGTGCGGCGGGCGGTGCACAACCTCGGCGGGATCAGCAACCTCACGTACCTGCCGGGCCTGGACGCGGCGGGGGTGCTGGCGTTCGACACGGGGCCCGCGAACTGCCTCTCGGACGAGGCGGCGGCGCTCGTGGGCGCG
>NZ_KI912679.1:5854-13024 GCF_000519345.1 Deinococcus pimensis DSM 21231 | reverse complement strand
CGAGACGCGCGAGGCCGCCGCGTTCGCCCTGCTGGGCTACTTCGCGGCGCAGGGCTGGGCGAACACGCTGCCCGGCACGACGGGCGCGCGGCGCGCGGTCGTCGCGGGAAAGCTCACGCGGGCCGGGGCATCATGAGGGCATGAGCGACCTGCCGTACCTCGACACGCAGCACCTCCTGACCTTCGGGGAGGCCCTCACGGCCTACCACTCGGCGCGTCTGCACGACCCGGACCGCCGCTGGCGCTCGCTGCTGTACCTCGTGACGCTCACGCCGTACCTGTGGGACGCGGCGCAGGGGGGCATCGACTTCGAGGGCGACCACGCGGACCTCTCGGGCGTGACGGGCGTCACGGCGGGCGAGGCGCTCGTGCTGGACGTGGCGGCGCACCTGTTCTCCGGTGAGGGCGCGGTGGACCTCGTGACGCTCGCGGACGGTCTCGACGACGAGGTGTGGGAGATCGTGCTCGCCGCCGTGAACATCTTCCGGGACGGGTGAGCGCGGTCTATCATGGCGCGGTGACCGCCTTCGGACTGATCGGCGTGATGGTGGGCGGGGCGCTCGGGGCGCTCGCGCGCTTCCTGGTGGGCGCCCTGTCGGCGGCGCTCGTGGCGCGCTCGGCGCTGGCGGGCTGGCCGTGGGCGACGCTGGGCGTGAACGTGCTGGGCTCGTTCCTGCTCTCGCTGCTCGTGACGCTCGTCTCGCGCGGGCTGGTGGACCCGCGCTGGCGGCTGTGGCTCGGGACGGGCTTCCTGGGGGCCTTCACGACCTTCTCCACGTTCTCGCTGGAGGCCGACGACCTCGCGCGGCGCGGCGAGCCGGGCGTCGCGGCGCTCTACGTCGTGCTGAGCGTCGGGCTGGGCCTCCTCGGGGTGCTCGCGGGGCGGCTCGTGGGGACGCGCGCGTGAGCGCCCCGAAGCAGTTCCTGGAGCTCGCGGAGCTTCTCGACTACGTGGGGATGGTGGTGGGGCGCGGCATTCCGGGAAGCGTGTGGGTGCAGGCGGAGATCGCGTCCCTCACGGACCGCCGTCACCTGTACATGGACCTCGTGCAGCACGACGAGTCGGGCCGCGAGGTCGCCAAGACGCGCGCGAACCTGTGGGCGTCGGAGCGCTTCGCGCTGGAGGCGAAGTTCAGGAAGGCGACGGGCGGGCGGCTCGCGGCGGACATCAAGGTGCTGCTGCAGGTCGTGCCGGACTTCCACGTGCGCTACGGCTTCTCCCTGACGGTGATCGACGTGGCGCCGGAGTTCACGGTGGGCGACATGCAGCGCAAGCTCGACCGCATCCGCGACGCCCTCACGCGCGACGGGACGATGGAGCGCAACCGCGCGCTGCCCCTGCCCGTGGACCCTTCGCGGGTGGCGGTGCTCAGCCCGCGCGGCGCGGCGGGTCTGGGGGACTTCCGGCGCGAGGCGGACCGGGCTGGGGCGCGCGGGGTTGGTAGAATTCGATTACTTGGAGGCGACCATCTAGGTCCGCGAGGCCTGGGGCTCCTTGCGTTCGGCGCTGGACGGCGCGAGGCTCGCGCACGCCGCGCGCCCCTTCGACCTGCTCGCGGTGATCCGCGGGGGCGGGGCGAGCACGGACCTCGCGTGGCTCAACGACCTCGACGTGGCGCGCGCCCTGGCGAACTTCCCGGTTCCGGTCGTGACGGGCATCGGGCACGCGCGGGACGACACCATCCTCGACGAGGTGGCGGCGGTGCGCTGCGACACCCCGTCGAAGGCGGTGGCGTGGGTGGAGGGGCGCGTGCGGGACGCGGCGGTCAGGGCGGAGGCGAAATTCGCGCGGGTGAGGGAGGTGGGCCGGGACGTGGTGCGCGCCGCCTCGGCGGACGCAGAGCGCGCCCGGACGAGGACGCTGCGCGCGGCGTCCTCGCTGGTGGAGCGCGAGGCGGCGGAGGTGGACCACCTCATGCGGCAGGTGCTGGGCCTGACGCCGCAGCGGACGCTGGCGCGCGGGTACGCCCTGGTGCGTGCCCGGGGCGCGGTGGTGCCGTCGGCGGCGCGGGCACGTCAGGAGGCGCGCCTCTCGCTGGAGTTCCGCGACGGGACGGTGCAGGTCACGCCTTCGGGCGTCGGGGAGGAACGGGATGAGTGAGTACAGGGAGGCCTACGCGACGCTGGCGCGGATCGCGACGCGGCTGGAGTCCGGGGACGCCGACATCGACGAGGTGCTGCCCCTGCTGGAGGAGGCCCGCGCGGCCTACGAGGCCTGCCGGGGACGGCTGGAGGCGGTGCGCCGCGCGCTCGGCGACGACCTCGCGGACACCGACGGGGACGACGAGGACGCCGCCGACGAGGACGAGGACGAGGACCTCGACGACGATGAGGACGACCCCTTCTGAGGACCCGCGCCTCACCCCTTGAGCGCCCCGGAGACACGTGATAGAGTGATTCGCTGATGACCCGCCTTGGCGGGGCTTGTGTCGCGCCAGTGGGCACCCGACTCCGTAGAGAGAGGACCCCGGGCCGGGAGGAAGAAAGATGTTTGCGATCATTCAGAGCGGTGGAAAGCAGTACCGCGTGCAGGAAGGCGACGTCATCCGCGTCGAGAAGCTCGGCGGCGAAACGGGCGGCAAGCTCGACTTCACGCCCCTCTTCGTCGGCGGCGAGCAGACGCTCTTCGGCGACGCGGCCAGCAAGATCACGGTGAGCGCCGAGGTCGTCGAGCACGGCAAGCTCAAGAAGATCTACGTCCGGAAGTACAAGAGCGGCATCCAGTACCGCCGCCGCACCGGCCACCGTCAGCAGTTCACGGCGATCAAGATCGTCGGGATCGCCTGACGCGGCTCCCCCAGAGGTGATTTGAAATGGCTCACAAGAAGGGTGTAGGTTCGTCCAAGAACGGACGCGACAGCAATCCCAAGTACCTCGGCGTGAAGAAGTTCGGCGGCGAGAAGGTCCTCGCGGGCAACATCCTCGTCCGTCAGCGTGGCACGAAGTTCAAGGCCGGCGCGAACGTCGGCATGGGCCGCGACCACACGCTGTTCGCGCTCGAGACCGGCATCGTGACGTTCACGAACAAGGGCGCCAAGGGCCGCTTCATCAGCGTCCAGCCCGCCACCGCGCCCGTCGCGGCCGACTGAAGTTCCTGAACTTCGGAAACCAGACCGAGCAGGGCGGGGGCCACGCGGCCCCCGCTTCTGCTGCAATGAATCAAAGGAGGGGACATGGCCTTTCGTGACGTGCTGGACATCGAAGTCGTCGCCGGGAACGGTGGCGACGGCTCGATGAGCTTCCACCGCGCGAAGTACATGCCCAAGGGCGGGCCGGACGGCGGCCACGGCGGCAAGGGCGGCAGCGTCTTCCTGCGGGCCGTGGAGAACGTCACCAGCCTCGAAACGCTCGTGGGCAAGCGCAAGTTCAAGGCCGAGAACGGCCGCTACGGGGAGGGACGGCTGCGCCAGGGCGCGGACGGCCCGGACCTGTTCATCGACGTGCCCGTCGGCACGACCGCCTTCGACGCGGACACCGGGAAGGTCATCGCGGACCTCACCACGGTCGGGCAGGTGAAGGTCGTGGCGCGCGGCGGGTCGGGTGGACGCGGCAACAGCGTGTTCGTCACGCCGACCCGTCAGGCGCCGCGCTTCGCGGAGCTCGGCACGCGCGGCGAGCGCCGCAAGCTGCGGCTGGAGCTGCGCCTCATCGCGGACGTCGGGCTGGTCGGCTACCCCAACGCGGGCAAGTCGAGCCTGCTGGCCGCCATGAGCCGCGCGAATCCGCTCATCGCGGACTACCCGTTCACGACGCTCGCGCCGATCCTCGGCGTCGTCGAGGACACCGACCGCGACCGCCGCTTCACCCTCGCGGACATCCCCGGGATCATCGAGGGCGCGAGCGAGGGCAAGGGCCTGGGCCTGGAGTTCCTGCGGCACATCAGCCGCACGCGCCTCCTCGTGTACGTCCTCGCGGCGGACCGGGACCCGGCGACGGAGCTGGAGGCCCTGCAGGCCGAGCTGCGCTCGTACGACCCGTCGCTCCTGGAGGCCGGGGCGCTCGTGGCGCTCAACAAGACGGACCTCGTGGACGAGGAGCTCGCGACCTTCGCGGAGGACGAGCTCGCGTCGGCGGGCCTGCCGGTGCTGCGGGTGTCCGCCGCGAGCGGCGAGGGCCTCGTGGAGCTGCGCGACACGATCTTCGACCTGCTGCCCTCTCGTGAGCTGTGGGCCGAGACGCACGCGCTGGAGGAGGAGCCCGACACGGTCGCGGCGCCCGCGCCTCTGAGCGTCACGCGCTCGGACGCGTCCACCGACGAGGAGCGCATCTGGGTCGTGACGGGCGGCGGCTTCGAGGAGCGCCTCGCGCGCTTCGAACGTCACATGGACGACGCGGCGGAGTACCTCACGGGGTACTTCAAGCGCCAGGGCCTCACGAACGCCCTGAAACGCGCCGGGGTCCGTGAGGGCGACACGGTCGTGATCGGGCCGTTCCGCTTCGAGTACTTCGAGGACGACAAGTAACCCCATGGCCGTGGAGACGCGTCACCGATCGAGGCAGAAGCGAGGGGCCGTCCCCGAGCGTAAGACGCCCATGATCGTGGAGACGCGTTACGGCGCCGAGAGCGCTTCCACGCGTCTTCATTCGCGGTTGAGCGTGCCCGCCCCACAGCACGGCCTCAGGTGGGGTGGCTATACTGGTGACGTTGCGGCGGAGGCCGCCTGAATCGACGTGTTGAGACCTGCTGCTGTCCTCTTCCCCGCGCCGTACGACGGCGCCGACCTTGAGACCTGGCGCGACCGCGTCCGGCTCATGGTCAAGCCGCGTCGCTTCGAGCACGTGATGCGCGTCGCGCGTCTCGCGCACGACATCGCGCTCGCCAACGGCATCGACGCCGACCGCGCGTACGCTGCCGGCATCCTTCACGACGTCGCGCGCGACCTGCCGGACCTGGAGTTGCTGCGGCTCGCTCCGCCCGAGTGCGCCATCGACGCGGCCCATCCGCTCGCGCTGCACGGCCGCGCCGGTCGGACGCTGCTGGAACGCTGGGGCTTCACGGACCGCGTGATCCTGGAGGCCGTCGAGGACCACACGACGGGTCCGCGCGCGGGCAACGCCGTCTCGGCGGCGGTGTACATCGCGGACGTGAGCGAGCCGGGGCGCGGCGTCAACGAGGATATCCGCGAGCTGGCCTTCACGGACGTGGACGCGGCGCTGAGGCGCTCCATCGGCTCGAAGGTCCGCTACCTGCAGGGGCGCGGCATCGAGGTGCATCCCAGGACGCTCCTGACTTTCGAGTCGCTCGGACTCGACCCGTGACGTCATGACCAAACCCCCACGTCCCACCACCTTCTACTCGGAACGCGGACGCACCGTGCCCGCGTGGCGCGCGCTGCAGCTCGCGGCGATCACGCTGTCCACGCTGTCGCTCGCGGGGTACTGGACCCTGACGAGCACCGCCGGGGAGACGCGACGCGCGCTGGCCGTCACGCAGGGCGCGCCGCCGAGCTTCACGCTGCTGCTCGCCGGGCGCGACATCGCCTACTGTTACTACCATCAGCCCTGCAAGGACCAGAACAGCGAGCGGGCCCGCAAGGAGACCCGCACGGATTCGATCATGCTGCTGAAGTTCGACGGCGCGGACGTCAGCGTGCTGAACATCCCACGTGACACGCAGGTCGGGACCTTCGATTCCTCGCTCACGTGGGACGTGCAGAAGATCAACGCGGCGTACGCGTTCGGTGGTCCCGAACGGCTCGCGCAGCGCGTCTCGGAGATCACGGGCGAACGCGTGGACTACTACGCGGTGGTGCGCACCACGTACGTGGCGGGCGTCATCGACGCGCTCGGCGGTCTGGACGTGAACGTCCCGGAGCCCGGCGTGAACTTCGACGACAACGCCGCCGACCTGCACCTGCACCTGAAGCCGGGTCCGCAGAAGCTCGTCGGGAAGGACGCCGTGGCGTACCTGCGCATGCGCAAGGGCGTCGGCGACGACTACGGAAGGATGGATCACCAGAAGGCCGCGATCGCGCAGCTCGTGGACCGCATGCGTTCCCCCGGCGGGCTGTCGGCCCTGCCGGTCATCCTCGGCGGGTTCTCGGACGGCGTGGAGACCAACGCGGACCCCGCGCTCGTGCAGGAGCTCGTGCCGTTCCTGAAGTCCTTCCGGATGAACTTCGCGACGCTGCCCACCACGGAGATCGTGGGCACGTCCAATCTCGCGCCGGACCGAGAGGCGCTCGCCCGCCTGTGGGGCGGCGCGTCCCTCGCGCAGGTCGCGGAGCGCCCCGCGACCGTCCGGATCTTCGACGCGAGCGGCGCCGATCTCGGCGGGAGGCTCGCGTGGGCGCTCCGCGCGCGAGGCCTGAACGTCGCGGGCGTTCAGGAGCGGCCCACGAGCGCCGAGACCAGCCAGGTGTTCACCCTCGACGAGCCCACCCAGGCGGGTTCCGTGGCCCGCCTGCTCAACCTGCCGCGTCTGCAGGGTCTGCGGTTCCCCGTGGAGTCCGGCGAGGTCGGGGTGCTGCTCGGGCAGGACGCCGCCGCCCGCTTCGCGGAACTCAGCCGTCTCGACGTCCACGCGCCCGGTGCCCGGACGCAGTGATGAAGTTCCCCCATTCCCCGTTTCCCGCCCGCCCGTCCGGACCCCGGTGGGCGGTCCCCGCGCGGCTCCCCCAGGGGACGTCCGCGCAGGAGGACTCATGATCGACCAGCACACCCGCGAACAGCTCGCCGCCATCGTCGCCGCCGCGCGCGAGCGCCGCGCCGAGGACGTCGTCGTCCTCGACCTCACCACCGTCTCCACCAGCCTGGACTACTTCGTGATCTGCACCGCCACGGCGGGACTGCAGCTCAACGCGGTGCAGCAGAACATCCGCGAGAAGGCCAAGGACGTCGGTCTGCCCACGCCGAGCGTGGAGGGCCCCAGCGAACGCTGGCTGCTGCTGTCCTTCGGCACGGTCGTCGTGCACATCATGACCCGTGAGGCGCGCGAGTACTACGACCTCGAGGGGCTGTGGAACGACGCGCGACCCATCGAGTTTCCCGATACCGCCCAGCCGTCCGCCTGAGGGTCGGGCAGAGGAGAAGGCCGACGCGTCCGCGTCGGCCTTCTCCTTTCGTTCGCGCGTGCGGTCAGGGGTGCAGCGGTCGGCGCTCGCGGCGGAGCGCGCGGCGCAGGCCCTCCTCCTTCGCGCGCGGCTCCCCGGCCGTCGTGAAGGTCACGAC
>NZ_KI912679.1:5033-5754 GCF_000519345.1 Deinococcus pimensis DSM 21231 | reverse complement strand
CCGCCTTCCCCGCCGCTCCCTACCGTCAGATCGTCGGCTCGCTCGACACGGCGGTGAGGCTGCGCGCCACCGACCCGACCCGCAGCCTCGCCGCCATCGACGACGCCCGCGAGGTCTTCGACGGCGTCGCGCCGTCGCTGGGCAAGTCCGTCCTCACGGACGGCATCAAGGTGGCGCTGCAGAACACCCGCATCGCCGTGGCGCGCTCCCAGACGGACCTCGACGCGCAGGCCGCGCAGGCGCGCGGTCTGCTGCGCAAGGCCCTGCACGACTCCACCCTCACGGCGCTCAGCAGGAACGAGCCGGGCGCGCTCGTGGAGGTCGGCGCGCTCGCCGACGACTTCGGCTTCAAGGGCGCTCCGCGCGCGAGCATCGTGAACGCCGCGCGCGCGGGTCAGGTGGACCTCGTGCGGCTGGAATTCGAGAAGCTCGCGACGGACAAGATGGACGCGTCCCTCTCGCGGGCCAACCCGGAGAATCGCGCGGCCGCCTACCTGGAGACGGCGCGCGCCATGAGCTGGTTCGGCATCGTGCAGGACTCGCCCCGCGCGGGCGCGCTCGCCACGGCGGACTTCGTGAAGGCCATCGAGTCGCTCACGAAGAACGACACGGCGGCCTTCACGGCGCAGCTCACGCAGCTGCGCGCCGCCTCCACGCGGTTCCGTGACGCCTCCACCGCCGAACTGCGCCGCCTGCGCGCGGGTGCGCCCGCCTCCTCGGC
>NZ_KI912679.1:2919-4933 GCF_000519345.1 Deinococcus pimensis DSM 21231 | reverse complement strand
CCTCGAAGCGGATGTCGCCGCCGTGGGCGTGGACGAAGCGGCGGGCGATCGCGAGACCGAGGCCGCTGCCGTCCTGCGTCACGCCGGGCGCGCGGTAGAAGGGCTCGAAGACACGCTCGCGGTCCTGTCTGGGAATGCCGATGCCGTGGTCGACGACGTGGATCTCGGGTCCCGCGGGCGTGGAGAGCAGCACGAGCCGCACCTCCCCAGAGGAGTACTTCAGGGCGTTCTCCACGAGGTTCTGGACGCTCTGCAGGAGGCGGCGCGCGTCGACGCTCCACGCCACGTCCGGCGCGAGGTCGAGCTTCACGCGTGGGCCCGTGAGGTCCGCGAGGAGCGGGGCGAGCGGCTGGTACTTCAGGTCGAGGACGGGCGCGGCGTACACCGCCTCGAGGTGCGAGAGGTCCGAGAGGAGCGTGAGCTGCACGGCGCTTTCCCGCAGGCGCTGCAGCATGCGGGCACGTTCCGCGTCGCCGAGGAGGTCGTCGTGCTGCAGCAGGTCGGCGGCGAGCACGAGCTGCTGCAGGGGACGGCGCAGCTCGTGGGACGCCATGGAGCTCAGTTCCCGTCCGAGCTTCGCCTCCTGGTCACGGCGACGCCCCTCCTGACGCCACAGACGCAACGCCCGCACGGTGAGGGACATGCTGAGCAGTCCGAGCAGCAGCACGCTGACGAAGATGACGTTGCGCATGAAGCGCAGCCCACGCTCCACCTCGTCGCGCTGCACGTTGAGCAGGTCGCGGGACTGCAGCACGAGCTGCCGGGCTTCTTCCAGGGCGCGGTCGAGGCTGCGGAGGTCTCCGGCCACCCCGCGGTCCAGCAGCCTCGCCACGGTGGCCAGGCGGGCCGGCCCGAGGGTCTCCACGTCGTCGAGTTCCTGGAAGTCCAGCGGGTTGGAGACGGAGCTCAGCGCCAGCCCACGCAGGTCCTCCAGGGTCATGCCCTGCGGGACGTAGACGCGCGGGTCGGCGACCGCGAGCGCGTAGCGGGTGAGCTGGGTGTACATCGTCTGGTAGGCGTGTCCGGTCCAGGTGCGGTCAGGATGGTTGACGGTCCCCATGAGGGGCGCGAAGGCGAGCCACGCGAGGAAGGCGGCGACGATCGCCGGGAGTGCCGCGAGCAGCACCTCACGCGGCAGGGACGGACGGCGGTCACGGGGCCCCGAGCGACGAAGCCTCGGCCCGCGCGGACGTCTCATGTCCCGGCCTTCACTTGGGCTGCACGCGGCTCACGTACCAGACCCACTGCGACCCGTAGCGGTGGTCGGCGAAGTGGTTGGGGTACGCGTGCGTGGGCAGCACGATGGTGAGGGGACCCTTCTCCTTGAACGTCAGGAGCTTCCCGTCCCCGCGGTAGGCGAGCATGATGGGGTACTCGTCGTAGTCGGCGGCGTCGATGACGGAGCCGTAGTTGTCGAGCGCCTCGACGCGCAGGTCGCGGCCGTCGATGCCGTAGGCACGGGCGAGGTCGGAGAGCAGCACGCCCTCGTAGGTGATCCTGCGGCGCAACTGCCCGTGCTCGGTGGCGTAGCGGACGGTCCGCATGGCCTGAAGCTGCCTCAGGGTGAGTTCGGTCTTCCCCGCGGGCGAGACGATCTGCAGCATCGTCTTTTCCCCGGCGGTCCGTGCGGGCTGGGGCTGCTTCTCGTGCACGACGGCGTAGTCGTCCTTCTTGTCGCACCCGGTCAGCAGCAGGGTCAGGCCCAGCAGGGCGCTCGTGAGGGAAACGGCCGTCGTTTTGGGGAACACAATTAAGGATAGATTGAGGGCGTTTCCCTCGCAACCCCCGGTCCTCATGAGGAAGCGTGCAGCACGGGCCGTGTAGAGTGGCGCGCATGAACGACGTCTTCCTGAGCGGTCTCCTGCGCGTCCTCACCGAGACCTTCGAGGGCCCGCAGCAGGAGTGGTCGTGGTACCTCGACCAGGACCGCAACACGGGCCTCCTCGCGACGCTCGCGAGCCTCGGCGCCGCGCAGGCGACGAGGCCCACGCCGCTCGGCCCGACCGTGGCGGCG
>NZ_KI912679.1:2275-2819 GCF_000519345.1 Deinococcus pimensis DSM 21231 | reverse complement strand
CGCGGCGCCGAGGCGGAACTCGCGCCGCGCATCGCGGAGGCCCGCGCGGCCCTCGACCGGGGCGAGCCCGTCTCGCTCGACGACCTGTGGGCGATGCTGGAACGCCGGATGTCCGCCCTCGCGCAGGAACGCGAGAGCTACGACGCGCGCGCCGACGCCGCCATCGAGGAGTACGACCGCTACCGTCACCTCGCGGGCGAGACGATCCAGAAGCTCGGACGGCTCGCGGACAACCTGCGCCGCACGCGCCGACTGGGTCAGATGTCCATCGAGGCGCGCGGCAAGTACGAGGAGACCCTGCTGCAGGCCGAGGCCCTGATGGGCGAGGCCCGCGCGGAGTTCGAGGCGGCGCGCGAGCTCACCAGCACCTTCGGCGCGGACGCCCTGAGCGACCTGCTCGGCGTGTTCGACTCGCCGTCCATCTTCGACGGGCCCACGCTGGGCACCCCGGCGACGGGCTCGGGCCTCTTCGGCCTGGCGACGCAGCCGTCCGAACCGCTCGCGGCGGCCCTCGCGGCGCTCACGATGAACGGCGGCGCGCGTC
>NZ_KI912679.1:392-2175 GCF_000519345.1 Deinococcus pimensis DSM 21231 | reverse complement strand
CCCGCCGTGTAGCCTGAAAGGCATGTCGGACTTCACTTCGCAGGACAGAGGAAGGTGGGCGTGACGCCCGGCGAGACCCGGCACCTCGGCACGCCCGAGGAGCAGCAGGCGCTCGGCGCGGCGCTCGCGGCGCTCGTCCCGCCGGGCGGCGTCGTCTTCCTGGAGGGCGACCTCGGGACGGGCAAGACGACGCTCACCCAGGGCCTCGTGGCGGCCCTCGGCTTCGACGGGGAGGTGTCGAGTCCCACGTACGCGCTGATGCAGGTCTACCCGGCGCGGGACGGCGCGGTGCTGCACGTGGACGCCTACCGCGTGGAGCACGCGGCGGAGCTCTACGCGATGGACCTCGAACGGCTCGTGGAGGACAGCCGCCTCAGCGTCGTCGAGTGGGGCTCCTTGTTCTACGACGACTTCCCCCATGCCTGGCTGCTGCGCCTCGACTACGCGGAGGGCAGCGGACGGTCCGTGACGCGCGTGAGGTGAGAGTTCACCCCCCGGTTCTCTATACCGCGCCCGGTCCTGCCGGGCGCGGGGACCATGCACACTACGGGCGAGGCCCGAGCGTGCGTCGCGTGACCCGCGGGCTTCCGGAAGGAGAACGCCCTTGAACGTCCCGATGCCCGTCCGTCTCCTCGCGCTCCCCCTGCTCCTCGCCTCGTGCGGCGGTCTGCTCGGCTCGCCCTCCACCACGGACCCCCTCAGGTCCGAGGACGCCGACGTTCAGTTCATGGCGAGCGCCGCGTCCAGCAACCTCTTCGAGATCCAGACCTCGCAGCTTGCCCTGACGAAGAGCACGTCGAGCGCCGTGAAGGCGTACGCGCAGCGGATGATCGACGAGCACAACACCGCGCAGGCGGCCCTGGCGGCGCTCGCGACGTCCCGCGGGATCGTCCTGCCGACGCAGCCGGCCCCGGCGCAGCGTTCCGTCCGCGACCGGCTCGCCGCCTTCCCGGACGCCAGCGGGGGCGCCGCCACGACCCTCTTCGATCAGCTGTACGGCAAGGCTCAGCTCGACGGACATCAGCTCACGCTCGACGTGTTCAACGCCTACCTCAGGACGCCGTCCGCCGACGACGAGGGCGTGAAGGGCTACGCGACCACGAACCAGCCGATCATCCTGATGCACCGCGACGACGCGCGCAACCTGCCGCAGCCGCCGTCGGACGCGACGCCGCTGTCGCGCTGAAGAAAAGGGAAGCGCCGCGACATCGGTCGCGGCGCTTCCCTCGTGCTCGCGGGCTCAGCGGACGAGCGCGGCGCTCTTCTCGGCGCGCAGGCGGACGCGCAGGCCCTCGGCGTACTCGCCGAGGCTGTCGAGCAGGTCCGTCACCTCGGAACGCAGGTAGTACAGGCCGCCGCCGAGCGGGCTGAGCACCCCGAAGGGCGCGCCCGTGAGCAGGTCGAGGACGCGGGCGAGCTCCGCGCCGTTGACGCCGCTGCCGAGCCGCTCGGAGAGGCGGGCGGCGCTCACGACGCTGTGCGCGGGCTGCTGCGCGAGGGTGAGCAGCACGAAGGAGAACACGCCGCGCTGCGAGAGCTGCGCGCTGACGAGCTCCGCGACGCTCTGCACGCTTTCGAGGTCGAAGCTGCCGGTGTTCCAGTAGCCGCGCAGTTCGAGCGGCGTGAGGTTCGCGAGGCGGGCGTTGTCGAGGAGCGCGGCGAGCGCCTCGTGCGTGAGGCGCGGCAGGCCCTGCGGACGCTCGCGCTCGGGGACGAGGACGGCGAGGTAGTCCGCGTCCTCGCGCCAGGCGGGGCCCGACGCGGCGGCGAGGTCGAGGGCGAC
>NZ_KI912679.1:0-292 GCF_000519345.1 Deinococcus pimensis DSM 21231 | reverse complement strand
GCGCTGCCCGCGAGCGAGATCGCCAGCAGGGCGGCCAGGACGCGTGCGGTCACGGCGGTGTTCTTCGGTCGGGGCATCTTCACGTATTGTTCAGGCTGAGCGCCCCCGGTTTATGAGAGGTTCGGCGCGTCCTCACCGAGGACGTACAGCAGCGCCTCCGGCAGGGCCGCGCGCCACGTCACCCAGTTGTGCCCGCTGGCGTACTCCCGGTACTGGTGCCGCACGCCCGCGTCCGCGAGGGCGCCCGCCATGCGCCGGTTCGGGGGCAGCAGCCACTCCGTCACGCCGCAGT
>NZ_KI912678.1:10993-13134 GCF_000519345.1 Deinococcus pimensis DSM 21231 | reverse complement strand
CCGTCCGCGACGAGCGCCACCGCGTGCGCGCTCTCCCGGCCCGCCACGCCGAAACCCACCGCGATCGGCAGGTCCGTGTGACGCCGCGCGAGCTCCAGCATCGCGGGCACCTCGTGCAGCGCGTCGCCCGCGCGGGCGCCCGTCACGCCCGTCACGCTCACCGCGTACAGGAAGCCCGTCGTGGCCTCCGCGACGATCCGGATGCGTTCCGGCGTGCTCGTCGGCGCGATCAGGAACGTCAGGCGCAGCCCGTGCCGCGCCGCGAGCTCGCGCAGCGAGCCCGCCTCGTCCGGCGGGAGGTCCGGCAGGATCAGGCCGTCCACGCCCGCCGCGAGGGCGTCACGGACGAAGCGCTCCTCTCCCCACGCGAGGATCGGGTTGTAGTACGTCATGATCACGAGAGGCTTCTCGGTCCGCTCGCGCAGCGCGCGCGCCGACTCGAAGGTGGAGCGGATCGTGGCGCCGCCGCGCAGCGCCTGCTCGCTCGCCTTCTGGATCGTGGGGCCGTCCCCCAGGGGATCGGAGTACGGCAGGCCGATCTCCAGCAGGTCCGCGTGCTCCAGCAGCGTGGCCGCCTCGCGCAGGAAGCCCGCGTGGTCCGGGTAGCCCGCCGGGAGGTACGCCACGAACGCCGCGCGGCCCTCACGTTTCGCGCGCGCGAAGGCGTCATGGATGCGGTTCTTCTCGGCGACGGTCACGCGCGCACCTCCCCCGCGTGACGCTCCTCGAAGTCCACCTCACGCGCGAGGAGACGCATCGCCTCCGTCGCGTCCTTGTCGCCGCGGCCCGACAGGTTCACCACGACGATCTGATCCGGACGCATGGTCGGCGCGAGCTTCATGACGTGCGCGATCGCGTGCGCCGTCTCCAGCGCGGGAATGATGCCCTCGGCGCGGCTGAAGGCGCGGAAGGCCGCGAGGGCCTCGTCGTCCGTGACGGGCACGTACTCCGCCACGCCCGACTGCGCGTACCAGGAGTGCTCCGGGCCGATGCCGGGGTAGTCGAGGCCCGCCGAGACGCTGTGCGCGGGCACGATCTGGCCGTCCTCGTCGAAGAGCAGGTACATCTTCGCGCCGTGCAGCACGCCGATCTTCCCGCCCGAGACGCTCGCGGCGTGACGGCCCGTGTCCACGCCCTCCCCGGCGGCCTCCACGCCGATGAGGCGCGGACGCTGGTCCTCGGGGAGGTACGCGAAGGGCGCGAAGAGGCCGATGGCGTTGCTGCCGCCGCCCACGCAGGCGACGACGGCGTCCGGGACCTCGCGGCCCTCGCGCTCCAGGAGCTGGCGCTTGGTCTCCTCGCCGATGACGGACTGGAAGTCGCGGACCATCGCGGGGTACGGGTGCGGCCCGACGACGCTGCCGAGGATGTAGAAGCTGTCGCGGACGTTCGTGACCCAGTCGCGGATGGCCTCGTTGGTGGCGTCCTTGAGGGTGGCGGTGCCGCTCGTGACCTCGCGGACCTCCGCGCCGAGGAGCTTCATGCGGAACACGTTGAGGCTCTGGCGGCGGATGTCCTCCGCGCCCATGTACACGACGCAGTCCAGGTTGAAGAGCGCGCAGGCGGTGGCGGTCGCGACGCCGTGCTGACCCGCGCCGGTCTCCGCGATGATGCGCTTCTTGCCCATGCGCCGCGCGAGCAGGGCCTGCCCGATGGTGTTGTTGATCTTGTGGGCGCCCGTGTGGTTGAGGTCCTCGCGCTTGAAGTAGATCTTCGCGCCGCCGAGCTGCGCGGTGAGGTTGCGGGCGAGGTAGAGGCCGCTGGGTCGGCCGACGTACTCGCGCAGGTAGTGGTCGAGCTCCGCGAGGAAGGCGGGGTCCTCGCGGGCCTCGTCGTAGGCGCGGGCGAGCTCGTCGAGGGCGGGGATCAGCGTCTCGGGGACGTAGCGCCCGCCGAAGTCGCCGAAGCGGCCTCGCCCGTCGGGCTGGGGGTAGCGCTGAATGGTCATGACCACAGGCTAGCGACTTTCGAAGGGGTCGTGGATCAAATATCTAGACAACTTGTCTAGGTTTTGTGGCCAGGCCCCCAGCAGGTCCTCCGGGCTCACCTCGTCCGGGACGTCCCAGCCGAGCGACCGCGCGAGGTCCGCCACCACCGCGCCCGGGGACGCGCCCGACTCGCGCAGGTCCCGCACGCCCGGC
>NZ_KI912678.1:8729-10893 GCF_000519345.1 Deinococcus pimensis DSM 21231 | reverse complement strand
CGCGCCGCGCCCGTCGTGGCGCGGCTGCGGGAGGCCATGGCGGAGCACGCGCGCGGCCAGGACTTCGAGCAGGCCGCGAAGGTCCGCGACCGCCTGCAGGCCGTGGAGAAGCTCTTCGGCAACGAGCAGGTCGCCATGACGACCGGCGCGGAGGACCTCGACTTCCTCGGGTACGCCCGCGCGGGCGAGTACGCGATGGTGCAGCTCTTCCGCATGCGCGGCGGACGCGTCGTCGGGCGCGACAAACGCTTCCTGACGGGCGCGGAGGACGGCGAGCCCGGCGAGATCATCGGCGCGTTCGTGCAGGACTACTACACCCAGGCGACGCACGTGCCGCCCCTCGTGCTGCTCCCCGCCGAGTTCGAGGACGCCGAGCTGTGGAGCGACTTCCTCACGGGCCGCGCGGGCAGAAGGGTGGAGCTGCGCGTCCCGCAGCGCGGCGACAAGGTCGAGCTCGTGGAGATGGCGCAGCGCAACGCCTCCACCGGACTGGAGTCCGAGCTGATGAGCCTGGAGAAGCGCGGCGATCACCCCGGCCTGGAGGGCCTGCGCGAGGTGCTGGCGCTGCCCGACCGCCCGTGGCGCATCGAGGGCTACGACAACTCCAACCTGTTCGGCACGAACATCGTGTCGGGCATGGTGGTGTTCGAGGGAGGACGCGCCCGCAAGGGAGAGTACCGCCGCTTCAAGGTGCAGGGCCTCGACCACCCGGACGACTACCTCGCGATGCGGCAGACCATCACGCGGCGCTTCACCGGGAGTCTCTCGGACAAGCTGCCCCTGCCGGACCTCATCCTGATCGACGGTGGGCGCGGGCAGCTCAACGCGGCGCTCGACGCGATGAAGGAAGCGGGCGTGAAGGTGCCCGTCGTGAGCCTCGCCAAACGCGAGGAACGCATCATCCTGCCGAGCGTGTACGGCGCGCAGTGGTGGCTCGACGGCGGCACCGAGGTGGGCCGCGACCGCGAGCTGCTGCTGCCGCACACGCACCCCGCGCTGCGCACCCTCATCGGCGTGCGTGACGAGGTGCACAACCACGCCATCAACTACCACCGCAAGCTGCGCGGCGAGAGCATGCTCCGCAGCGTCTTCGACGACCTGCCCGGCATCGGCAAGCGGCGGCAGGACGCCCTGCTGGAGCACTTCACCAGCCTGGAGGACCTCGGCGCGGCCAGCGTGGAGCAGATCGCGCGGGTGCCCGGCATGAACCTCGTCGCGGCGCGCGCCGTGAAGGAATTCCTGGAGGCCAGAGCGCAGGGCGAGACGCCGAGTGCGTGAGCAAACGACGCCCCGCGCGTGGCGGGGCGTCTAGGATTGACCCAGGCCGGAAGTGATTCCGGAAGGTTGTTTATTTGGAAGTTCTATGAAACGTTTAGCTGGTCTTGTCCTGATCGCATTTTTCGCATCCAACAGCGCCGTGTCCGCGCAACGTCCTCTCCTGCCCCTGCCCCCGATGTGGGGCCAGATTCAGAAGCCCGCGCCGAAAGCGGTCATCGACGTCAGCGCGGAAACGACATGTTCGCGCGGAAACGGAATGGCGACGTTCCGGACAAAGAAACATACGAACACCCAGGTCGTGGGAGGAATGGCCTCCTACAACTGGGCGGGAGGTTACACGGTGGGACGCCAGAAGGCCTGGAGTCGGACGATCGACATCGAGTCGGACCCCGCAGATGTCCCTCAGGGGACGTTTGTCTCCATCGCCGGGACCATCTACTTTCCAGAGGGGCAGTTCGCTGCCCTCACGGGGAGCATGTACTGCCCCTAGGCCGCTGACGAATTGACGCGCCCTCTCCCCCTCGGGAGGGGCGCGTTCCTGTCGGGGGACGCGGTCGACTCACCCACCCCTGCCCTCCTGATCGGAAAGCCCGAACCGGCGTAGGCCACACGGCGCTTCCCCCGCACCCTCACTCGCCGCACGATGGGAACATGAGCGTCGAGGTCGTTCCGCTGCTGGAGAAATGCCGCGCCCTGTACCTCATGCCGCGCGGCCCCGAGCGCTTCGAGGCGTACATCCGGCTCGCCACGGGCGGCGGGGACGACGTGGAACTCCCGCCCCTCGTGCCCATGAACCCGATGGCGCGCGAGCACGTGCTCGCCCGGATCGAGGAGCTCATCGCGCTCGGCGCGGAGGACGTCGCGCGCCGCGCCGCGCCCGAGTTCG
>NZ_KI912678.1:4673-8629 GCF_000519345.1 Deinococcus pimensis DSM 21231 | reverse complement strand
GGCGGCGTGGGCGGCCTCCACCTCGGCGGTGGTGGTGCCGGGCTCCTCGTACGCGGCGTTCAGGAGGGGCGGATCGTCGTGGCGGGGTTCCGGGACGAGATTCTCCGGGGGCGTGGTGCTGATCAGGGGCGGCGTGACCGCCTGAGGGGCGGGCGGGACGGGCGACACGTCGTCCGTGGGGCGCGCAGGGGCGCCGCCGCGCGGCTCGCCGCCCGCGACACGCACGCTCTCGAGCAGGAGTTCTGCGACGTCCTTCACGACGATCTGCGGCGCGCCCTGCTTGCTGGGCGTGCTGTTCATCATGCTCTTGCAGAAGGGGCAGCCCACCGCGAGGACCTGCTCGGTCTCGCCGCGACCGTGTGCGGAGGAGCGTTCGCGGGCGTCGTCGAGGCGCTTCTGGATCTCCCTGAAGCGGTTGTCGCTGATGCGCTCGTGGCCCTCCTCCTCCTCCTTCCAGAACTGCGCGCCGCCCGCGCCGCAGCAGAAGGAGCCCTCGCGGGAGCGTTCGAGTTCGAGGACCTCGGCGCCCATCGCGCGGATCACGTCGCGCGGCGCGTCGTACACGCCGTTGTGCCGCCCCAGGTAGCAGGGGTCGTGGTACGTGACGTCGGCGTCGAGGCTGGCCGTCCGGAGCCTGCCGCCGTCCACGAGCATCTCGAGGTACTGCGTGTGGTGCATGACCTGGTAGTTCCCGCCGAGCTGGCGGTATTCGTTCCCGATGGCGTTCATGCAGTGCGGGCAGGTGGCGACGACGAGCTTCGGGCGGACCTCGTTGAGGGTCTCGACGTTCTGCTCGGCGAGCTGGAGGTAGAGGTACTCGTTGCCCGCGCGGCGCGCGCTGTCGCCCGTGCAGGCCTCCTTCTTGCCGAGCACGGCGTAGTTCACGCCCGCGCGGTCGAGGAGCTGCACGAAGGCCCGCGCGGTCTTCTGCGCGCCCGGGTCGTAGCTGGCGGCGCAGCCCACCCAGTACACGACGTCCGGGGTGGGGTTCTCGTCGATGGTGGGCACCTTGAGGCCCTCGGCCCACTCCATGCGCTTGTCATGGCTGATGCCCCAGGGGTTCTTGGCGCGTTCCATGCCTCGGAAGGCGCTCTGGAGCTGCGGGGGGAACTCGCCCTCCACCATGACCTGCTGGCGGCGGATGTCGATGATGTCGAGCATCTGCTCGTCCTGCACGGGGCAGACCTGCATGCAGGCGCCGCAGGTGGTGCAGGCCCAGACGGCCTCGGGGCTGATGGCGAACTCCAGCAGGGGGCGCGGGCTGGCCTCGCCGGACTCGAACGCGCTGGGCCTGAGCACGAAGGGGCTCTCGTGCGCGGCGATGACGTTGAGCTCCATGCGCTTGTTGATCTCCAGCGCGGCGGGACTGAGGGCCTTGCCGGTGCCGCTCGCGGGGCACACGTCCTGGCAGCGGTTGCACTGGATGCAGGCGTACGCGTCGAGCAGGCGCGGCCAGGCGAGGTCCTCGATGTGGGCGGCGCCCATCTGGGGGTTCTCGGCTTCGAGGTCCACCTTCATGGGGGGCAGTTCGCCGCTCAGGCGTTCGCGCCGGAAGAAGTAGTTGACGGGCGCCATGAAGATGTGGATGTGCTTCGTGTACGGGAAGTACGCGAGGAACGCGAGGACGCTGCCGAGCGCGCCCCAGTAGCCGAACAGGCGCCAGGCGTGCGCGTTTTCCTCGGTGAAGAGGTTCGCGACGACGCTGCTCAGGGGCTGGAAGGCGTCGCGGCCCTCCTCGGCGAGCTTGGCGCCGTTGCCGAGGATGCGGCTCCCGACGTGGAAGAGGATGAAGCTCGACACGATGACGGAGTCGCGGGTGATGTAGCCCTCGCGGACCTTCTCGTGCAGGAGGGTCTTCTCGTTGAAGCGGAAGTCCCGGCGGGCGGGCAGCAGGTAGCGGCGGATGACGAAGGCGATCACGCCGACGAGCACGAGGGCGCTCAGGACGTCCGCGAGGAGGTTGTAGGCCGCGCCGAGCGGGTTCGTAGAGGGGATGCTGAAGCGAATGAAGCCTTCGAGTCCGTCGACGAGGTTGACGAGCAGGTAGAAGACGAAGCCGTAGAAGATGAAGCTGTGGAAGGCGCTCAGGACGGGTCGTTTGCGGAAGGTCCGTTCCTGGGTGAGGGTGACGCGCAGCGCGTACGCGAGGCGGCGGGCGAGGTGGTCGAGGCGGGGTTCCTGGTCGGGGCGTCCGCGCCGCACCCGCAGGTACAGCCGCCAGAAGCCCAGCAGGCCGATGGCGCCGGCCACGAGGGCGAAGAGGAAGAACACGATCTGGTGAGCGAGCGGAAGCAAGGGCCCCTCCGGGGAAAGAATTTGAACTGAGTACAAGTATAGCCCGCGCGGGACCCACGAGGACACCCGGCGCGCACAGTCCCCCCATGCTAACGCCCCACGCGAACCGTGCCCGGACGCCGAAGGTCAAGCGCACCTCAAGCCTTCTCACGCGAAACCCCCACACGCGAGGACTACGCTCCCCTTGGAGGGACACCATGACCGGACGCGACATGAACGATCAGCAGCTCGACGAGCAGATGATGAACCAGATGCGTCAGCGCATCACCGAGCACCTGCAGGTGATGGACGAGGAAGGCGCGCACGTCGGCATCGTCGACAAGCTCGAAGGTGACCGCATCAAGCTCATCAAGAACGACACCAACTCGGACGGCCAGCACCACTACGTCAGCCTCGACCAGGTCGCCAGCGTCGACGACGTCGCCGTCCGCCTCAACGGCCGCCTCGACGACATCCGCAAGAACTGGCAGAACCAGTAGACACCGCGGCTCAGGCTGACCTGAAGGACGCGCCCGGCACACGGGGCGCGTCCTTCCTTCCGGCTCGCGAACGACGCCAGGGCCAGCATGACCCCGCTGCTGTGTATAAAAGTGTTTCGCCGAGGCCATGAGGGTCCGGGCGTCCGGGTGGAGCGATCGGCGCGTCTCTGTTAGCATGGAGTTCGCGGTGACTGGCGAACGACGCGGGAAACCGCGGGGAAGCCGCGAGAAATCAAGAGGCCGCTCGCCTGGGCCGGAGACCGCTCCCGAGGGGGAGGTGTCTCCGCTTTTTCATGGAGCCACATGCGCGCACTCCTGAGCGTCAGCGACAAGACCGGCATCGTCGACTTCGCGAGAGGCCTCGCCGAGCGGGGCTGGGACCTCGTCTCCACCGGCGGCACCCTCGCCACCCTGCGCGAGGCGGGCCTGAACGCCACCGCCGTCAGCGACGTCACCGGCTTCCCCGAGATCCTCGACGGCCGCGTCAAGACGCTGCATCCCGGCATTCACGGCGGCATCCTCGCGCGGCGCGACGAGGGGCACCTCGCGGAGCTCGCCGCGCACGGCATCGACACCATCGACCTCGTGTGCGTCAACCTCTACCCCTTCCGCGAGACGATCGCGCGCGGCGTGACCGAGGCCGAGGCCCTGGAGAACATCGACATCGGCGGGCCCGCCATGCTGCGCGCGGCCGCGAAGAACTTCCCCGGCGTGATCGTCCTCGTGGACCCCGCCGACTACGCCCGCGCTCTGGAGGGAAACCTCGACCTGGACGAGCGGCGCGCGCTCGCCCGCAAGGCCTTCGCGCACACCAGCGCGTACGACGCGGCCATCACCTCGTACCTCACCGGGGACACCGTGCACCTGCCCGGGAGCGCCACGCTCGAACTCACCCGCACGCACGAGCTGCGCTACGGCGAGAACCCGCACCAGCCCGCCGCGCTCTACCGCCTCGGCAGCGAGCGCGGGCCCATCCTCGACGCGGAGGTCCTCGCGGGCAAGCCCATGAGCTTCAACAACTACGCCGACGCGGACGCCGCGTGGGCGCTCGTGCAGGAGTTCGAGGAGTGCGCCTGCGTCGCCGTGAAGCACGCCAACCCCTGCGGCGTCGCGACGGCGGACAGCGTCGCGCGCGCCTGGGAGCTCGCGCGCGACGCGGACACCCTCAGCGTCTTCGGCGGC
>NZ_KI912678.1:335-4573 GCF_000519345.1 Deinococcus pimensis DSM 21231 | reverse complement strand
CGGACGCCGTGCGCGCCGTGACGCCCGTGCCGGGCGGGGTGGGCCCGCTGACGTCCGCGCTGATGTTCTCGAACCTCGCGCGGGTGCTCGAACGGACCGCCGGGCTGTAGCCGAAGCGAGGGAGGGCCGCCGGACGTCCGGCGGCCCTCCTCCTCGTTCGTCCTACGCGTCCAGCCAGGCGCGCAGGCGGGCTTCGAGCGCGTCCGCGTCCGCGAGGAACGCGTCGTGCCCGTGCGGGCTCACGAGCTCCCAGTACTCGGCGTTCCCGAGCTTCCCGGCGAGCTGGCGCACCTCGGCGGCCGGGTAGAGTTCGTCGCTGCTGATGCCCACCACGAGGGTCGGCACGTGGGTGGCGGCGAGCACGTCGTCCGGGACGTCGAAGGCGTCCATCGCGGTCGTGAGGGTCACGTAGGACTCGGGCGTGAAGCGGCGGCGCAGCTTCGCGCCCTGGTAGCGCAGGTACGTCGTGACGGCCCGCTCGCCGGGCTGGGTGGGGCTCTCGCCGCTCTGCGTGAGCTCCAGGCTCTGGTGACTGCGGTAGCTCAGCATCGCGAACATCCGCGCGACCTCCAGACCGCGTTCGGGGTCCACGGCGACGGCGGCGCGCGCCGCGATGTTCCAGCCCGTCGCCCACGCCGACTGCCGCGCCGGAGCGCCGATCACCGCGGCGCGCCGGACGCGGTGCGGGAAGCGCGTCAGGAACGACAGGGCCACCATGCCGCCCATGCTGCCGCCCACGACGGCCACGCGGTCCACGCCGAGATGGTCGAGCAGCGACGCCTGCACGCGGCTCATGTCGTGGATGGTGAGGGGATGCCCGCCGAGCTGCGCGGCGGTGCTGGAGCCCGCGCAGCCCCCGATCACGTTTGCGCACACCACGAAGTGCCGGGCGGGGTCGATGGCGAGGCCCTCTCCGAAGACGGGTTCCCACCAGACGTTCGCGTTCGCGTCGCCCGTGAGGGCGTGACAGACCAGCACGGCGTTCGAGCCGTCCGGCGCGAGGCGACCCCAGGTGCGGTAGGCGACCCGCACGTTCCGCACCTGCGCGCCGCAGTCGAGGATCAGCGGCCGGTCGCGGTGCAGCACGACCGTCTCCACCGCCTGACGGGGGAGCGTGGCGGTCATGCGGGTACGACCTCGGGGACGGCCGCGAGGGCCTGTTCGAAGTCGGCGACGATGTCGTCGACGTGCTCCAGCCCCACCGACACCCGCACCAGCCCCGGCGTCACGCCCGCCGCGCGCTGCTCCGCCTCACCGAGCTGGCTGTGCGTGGTGCTCGCCGGGTGGATCACCAGCGTCTTCGTGTCGCCGACGTTCGCCAGCAGGGACGCCAGCCGCACCTTGTTCACGAACGCCTCGCCCGCCTCGCGGCCCCCGGCGAGCTCGAAGGTCAGGATGCTCCCCGCGCCGTGCGGGAAGTACTTCCGGGCCCGCTCGAAATGCGGGTGCGACGGCAGGTCCGGGTGCGTGACGCGCGTCACCTCCGGCCGGGACTCCAGCCACTCGGCCAGCCGGTGCGTGTTCTGCACGTGCCGCTCGGCGCGCAGCGACAGCGTCTCCAGTCCCTGGATGAACAGGCTCGCGTGGTGCGGGCTCAGCGTGGGTCCCAGGTCGCGCAGGTTCTCCACCCGCGCGCGGATCGCGAACGCCACGTTCGGCAGGCCGAGCGGATTGCCCTCCCCGAAGGTCTCCCAGAA
The DNA here is from genome assembly GCF_000519345.1 of Deinococcus pimensis DSM 21231. GTDB lineage: Bacteria > Deinococcota > Deinococci > Deinococcales > Deinococcaceae > Deinococcus_A > Deinococcus_A pimensis. Next base: position 2,876 of record NZ_KI912678.1, on the reverse strand, counting down.
GTTCAGCCCGTGGTAGCCCGGGCTCGGCTCGGTGAACAGCGGGTAGCGGCCGTTCCCCCAGTCGAAGTTCCCGCCGTCCACCAGGAGGCCGCCGATGGCGGCGCCGTGCCCGCCGATCCACTTGCTGGCGCTGTGCGTGACGACGTTCGCGCCGTGCTCGAAGGGACGCAGCAGGTAGCCGCCCTGCCCGAAGGTGTTGTCCACGACGAAGGCCACGCCGAGGTCACGTGCGACGGCGCCGATCGCGTCGAAGTCCGGGATGTTCAGGGCGGGGTTGCCGAGCGACTCGACGTACAGCGCGCGGGTGCGGTCGTCGACCAGCGCGGCGAACTCCTCGGGGCGTTCCTCGGGACTCGTGAAACGCACCTCGATGCCGAGCCGTGGGAGGGTCACCTTGAACAGGTTGTACGTGCCGCCGTACAGGTTCGGGCTGCTCACGAGGTTGTCCCCGGCCTGCGCGAGGGTGAGGACCGCGACGAGCAGGGCGGCGTGCCCGGACGCGACGGCGAGCGCCGCGGTGCCCCCTTCGAGGGCGGCGATGCGGTCCTCCAGGACGGCGTTGGTGGGGTTCTGGATGCGGGAGTAGATGTTGCCGAACTCGCGCAGGCCGAACAGGTTCGCGGCGTGCGCGGCGTCGCGGAAGGTGTAGCTGGTCGTCTGGTAGATCGGGACGGCGCGCGAGCCCGTGTGGGGATCGGGGCTCTGGCCGGCGTGGACCTGCAGCGTCTCGAAGCGGTGGGGTCGGGTGGTCATGGGGTCCTCCGCGCGGTCCACCGAACGGCGGAACGCTGGGCGCCTGAGCGCCCGGGTGCGCCTCCCCTGGGAGGCGGGCTGGGGTGTGCGGGGGACGCCCGAAGGCGAAAGCCCCCTCTCCGGAGAGAAGGGGCGACTCGCGTGCCGGAACCCTTCCCTTATCGTTCCCGCTTTTGCGCCATCGTCGGCGTGGAGCGGGCTGGATGGAGCACCGTGCCGTGATGAGGGCCGGTTGCTGCGCGGTTCACTGGGCCAGATCCCTGTCGCGCTCTGGATAAAGGTGAGTTCCGCGTCGCGGAACAAGAGAAGCGTAGCGGGAGGCGGGGTGAGGAGTCAATAGACGTGGAAGTCGCGCAGCCCGGTGTCCTCGGCGTACTGGACCTCCACGGTCGTGACCTCCGCGTGGGGCGGGCCGCGGCGCAGCCAGTGCAGGAGGCGGTCGAGGTCGCCGCGCGCGCCCTCGGCGACGACCTCCACGCGGCCGTCTCCGAGGTTCTCGGCGTAGCCGGAGAGGGCGAGGTCGCGGGCGTGGCGCTGGACGAATCGGCGGTAGCCGACGCCCTGCACGCGGCCGGAAACGAGGGCGCTCAGTCGCATAGGGGAAGTGTAGCGGGCGCGGCGCGCGAGAGGCTTCACCCGCGCTTGAGGGGGCGGCCCGCTTCTTGCGTGTTCGTGAAGCGTACGCACGAACGCGATGAACTCGTTTTGAAACTCACGTGGCGGTCCATACAATGCCTTCGTGACCCGTGCCCGCTGGCCGCTCGTCGTGCTCGTCTCCCTCGTCGCCGTGCTGATCGTTCTGGCGCTCCTCGTGATCTTCGCGTGGCCTGTCCTGGCGCGGCCCTTCCTGGGCAACCTGCCGGGCGGGTACTCCATCCGCGCGGACCGCATCGGCGGGCCCATCTGGAGCCCCCACCTGGGCGGCGCGCTCCTGAAGGGCCCGGGCGTGAACGCCGAGGCGGACGACGTGCGCCTGCGGGTGCGGGGTGTGGACTTCCCGGGGAGGACGCTGCGCCTCTCCGGCAAGCTCGACGGCGCCGAGATCGACCTCGACACGAGGGAGATCTTCGGCGGGAAGTCCAGCGCGACGTGGCGGGTGCTGCCCGAGGACCTCGACCTGCGGAACGTGCGGGTGAATCTCAACAACCGCGGCTACCGCCTCCCGAACGCCGTGGTGAGCGCCACCGGCGCGGACGGGACGCTGAACGTGCAGGCCCGCACGCCCTTCGGGGGCGCGAAGGCCGCCGTCCGGTACGCCCCGAGAGGGGATCAGGTGGGCGGCTCGGCGGACGTGGAGGTCGACGCGACGGTCCTGAACGCCTTCTGGAACGGCGTGCGGGGCGGGAAGTTCACGGGCCGCTACACCTTCGAGGCAGGCGACCTGCGCGGCGACCTGAACCTCACGGGCGGCCGGGTGGTCGTGCCGGGCGCGTCCTTCGTGGAGGCGCGTGACGTGACGGGAACCGTCCGCCACCGGGGCGAGAAGTTCGACATCGACTTGAGGGGTCGCGCCTGGAACGGTCCCGTCACGGCGAACGCGCGGGTGGACACGGCCGCGCGCCGCTGGGACGTGACGGCCGAGGCCGCGCCGACCGTGGCGGGCCTCGCGCGGGCCCTCGGGACGACCGGGACGGGCGCGCTGACCCTGCGCGCGACCGCCGGGGGCTGGGACGACCCCACGGTGAACCTGAGCGCCGGGGGCGCGGGCGAGGTAGCGGGCGTGACCTTCCGTGACCTCGCGGCGCGCTACACCCTCGCGGCGCGGCGTTCGCGCGTCACGCTGGGCGC
>NZ_KI912678.1:0-235 GCF_000519345.1 Deinococcus pimensis DSM 21231 | reverse complement strand
GGACGCCACGGTGGACGTCGTGGCCGAACGCATCCGCGTGTCGAGCGGCGAGGAGGCCCTCAGCGGCACGGGCACCCTCTCGTACGCCGCCCGCGAGCTCAGGAACGTGAACGTGCAGCTGCGCGGCGCGGGCGAGTGGGACGTGCGCGGTCAGTTCACCCGCGAGTCCGTGGACCTGCGCGCGTCGTTCCGGAACACGACCTTCACGCCCGTGCTGTCGCTCGTCCCGAGCGTC
>NZ_KI912677.1:82709-92364 GCF_000519345.1 Deinococcus pimensis DSM 21231 | reverse complement strand
TGTGGAGCTGCGGCGCGCCCGCTCCGCAACCGTCCGGGGAGGAGAACCCGTACGCGGGGGGTCGGAGCTACCCGTGGAGCGCACCCGCGCAGATCGACCCCAGCAACCCCTACGCCACCCCCACCCCCTGGCCCACCTGGACCAGCCCCACCGCCCCCCACACCCTCACCACCCAGGCCACCACCACCAACCACCTCAGCGACCTCACCCCCACCAGCGCCACCAACGCCTGGGGCCCCATCGAAAAAGACCAGAGCAACGGCGAACAAGCCCAGGGCGACGGTCGACCCCTCACCGTCCGCGGCACCACCACCCCCAAAGGCCTCGGCGTGCACGCCGCCAGCACCGTCACCTACACCCTCGGCGCGCAATGCACCACCCTCACCGGCAGCGTCGGCATCGACGACGAAACCAAAGGACGCGGCAGCGCCGTCTTCAGCCTGCAGGGCGACGGCCGCACCCTGTACACCAGCCCCAAAGTCACCGGCACCAGTGCCGCGGTGAGCTTCAACGTGGACGTCACGGGCGTGCAGACCCTCAAGTTGATCGTCACGGACGGCGGGGACGGCATCGACTACGATCACGCCGACTGGCTCGACCCGATCCTGAGCTGCGCGACCAGCGCGCCGCCGTCGGGCACGACGCCGTTGACGGACCTGACGTACGTGAGCGCCACCAACGGCTGGGGTCCGGTGGAACGGGACCGCAGCAACGGGGAGAACCTGGCGGGCGACGGGGTGGGCATGAAGATCGAGGGGGTCGCGTTCGCGCGTGGGTTGGGGGTGCACGCGGGGAGCGTGGTGCGGTACGCGCTGGACGGACGGTGCTCGGTGTTCGAGACGAGCGTGGGGGTGGATGACGAGGTGGGCGCGCGGGGCAGCGTGGTGTTCGAGGTGTGGCGTGACGGGGTGCGGGCGTGGTCGTCGGGGGTGCGGCGCGGGACGGACGCGGCGGTGAGCGCGCGCCTGGACGTGTCGGGCGCGTCGGAGGTGCGGTTGGTGGTGAGTGACGCGGGGGACGGCAAGGATTACGATCATGCCGACTGGGCGGGCCCTACCCTCACCTGCGTCACGACCACCGAGAGCTTCCCGCAGGGAGGCGTGAGCGTGAATTTCCAGCCCGCCTCCACGGCCGTCCCGAACGGCTTCGTCGCCGACACGGGCGCGCCGTACAGCGCCACGCGAGGCTACGGCTGGATCCGCGAGGACAGCGTCGGCACCGCCACGCCCACCCCGCTCGACCTGAGCACGAACCTTCGCGACCGCGCCGACCCCTCCGTGGACGTCGCCACGAGCACCCTCATTCACATGCAGTACCCCACGAGCGCCGCCGGGACGGGCAACAAGACGCCCGGCGCGTGGGAGTACGCCCTCCCGAACGGCACCTACAACGTCACCGTCGGCGTCGGCGACGCCAGCAACAGCTTCGACAGCACCCACCAGCTGAACGTCGAGGGGCAGGCCGCCGTGTCCGCCTTCGAACCGACCGAGCCACGCAAGTTCTTCGTGGGCGCGCGCCGCGTCACCGTCACCGACGGACGCCTCACCCTCGACGCGCGCGGCGGCATCAACACCAAGCTCGACTGGGTCCGCATCCAGCCTGGCGACCGGCCCGCCGTGCGCTACACGGGACCGCAGGCCTTCGAGAAGATGGTGGATCTCTCCCGCGCCGTCACGGCCGACCTGAACCTCGTCTCCGCCGGTGTGGACGTCACCAGCATGACCCCGACGACCGTGCGGCTCTATGAGAGCGCCACCGGCACCGACGTCGCCGCGTCACGCAACACCTCCGGCGGCAGCGACGTCGTCGTGCTGCGTCCGAGCGCGCCCCTCAAACCCAACACCCGCTACACCTTCGAGATCACGGGTGGTCTGCGTGACATCGCGGGGAGCGCCTTCCGGCCCTTCTCGACGTCCTTCGTGACGGGCTCCGCCACCACCAGCGGCAACGCCGTCGCGTTCGAGAAGGTCGAACTGCCCACCACCGTCGGCATGGGCTACACCGCCGTGGAGATCGGCCCGGACAACAAGCTGTACGCCGCGAACATCGTCGGCGAGATCCGCCGCTTCGGGATCAACGCCGACGGCACCCTCGGCACGCCCGAGGTCATCAAGAGCGTGCAGAACGCCAACGGCGGCCCGCGCAGCATCGTCGGGCTGAAGTTCGCGCCCGCCTCCACCGCAGACAACCTCGTCCTGTACGTCAGCAACAACTACTTCTGGGGCGGCCCCACCAGCGACCCCGCCCCGGACTGGTCCGGCAAGATCACCCGCCTCTCGGGGCCGAACCTGGAGAACGTGCAGGACGTCGTCGTGGGTCTCCCGCGCTCCGCGCAGGACCACATGACGAACTCCATCGCCCTGCGTCCCTCCGAGCCGAACGTCCTGTACGTGCTGCAGGGCAGCAACAGTTCGCTCGGCGCGCCCGACGTGGCGTGGCGCAACCGCCCCGAGCGGCTCCTCACGGCGGCCCTGCTGCGCGTGGACCTCACGAAGATCGGCACGCTCCCGCTCGACGTCCGCACCGAGGACGGCGGCACCTACGACCCGTACGCTCCGAACGCTCCCCTCACGATCTTCGCGAGCGGCATCCGCAACGCGTACGACATGGTCTGGCACACCAACGGACGGCTGTACGTGCCCACCAACGGCTCCGCCGCGGGCGGCAACGCGCCCGCCACGCCCTCCGTCCTGCCCGCCGCGTGCGCCCGGCGCGGCTACGGCGGTCCCGCCGTGCCCGGCATCACGGGCGCGGGCGTGCAGAACGACTACCTCTTCAAGGTGGAGGCGGGCGGCTACTACGGGCATCCGAACCCCCTGCGCTGCGAGTACGCCGCGTTCGGCGCGAACCCCACGAGCGCCGCCGACCCGATGGAACTCGCCGAGTACCCGGTCGGCACGCGCCCCGACCCGAACTGGCGCGGCTTCGCGTACGACTTCGGGCAGCACGCCTCTCCCAACGGCGTGATCGAGGAGTACACCCTCGCGGGGAACTCCGCGCTGAGGAACAAGCTGCTGGTGGTGCGCTTCAGCGCGGGCCGCGACATCATCGTGCTGACGCCCGGCGCGGACGGCAACATCGTCGCGGCGCAGGAGCGCGTCAGCGGACTCACGGACTTCTCGCCCGCCCCGCTCGACCTCGTCGAGAACCGTGAGAACGGCTACCTGTACGTCGCGCAGCTCGACCAGCAGAACTACGGCTCGGGCAAGATCACCCTCGTCCGTCCACGGTAGAACCGGGAACGCGGACGCCGCCGTACATCCCGCGGCGGCGTTCGTGTTCTGCTGGCCGTCTCAGCGGGGCGTGGCGCTCCAGACGTCCTTCGAGCCGTCCCCGCCCGCCATGCCGCCCGCGAACACGAAGCCCGGCCCCAGCGGCGCCGCCACGCCGGAAATCCGCGCGGACGGCAGGGCCGTCAGGGGCGCCCACTCGTCCCTGTCCGGATCGTAGGCCACCACGTCGGCGGTCCCGACGGTGTGCGCCGTCTCACCGCCCGCCACGACGATCCGGCCGCCCAGCACGAAGGTGGAGTTCGCGACGTGCCCCCGCGCGAAGGGCAGGGACTTCACGGCCGTCCACTCGTTCCTGGCCGGGTCGTAGCGGTCCACGGACGCCTGCGTGACGAGGGCGCCGTCGTGCCCCTTCTGCCCACCCACCGCGTAGATGAAGCCGCCCAGAACCACCGACCCCATGTGATGCCGGGGGTTGGGCAGGGGCGCCGCCGTCGTCCAGTTCGCCCCCGGGTCGTCGAGGTCGAGGACGTAGTGGTCCGCGACGTCCTGCGTCCGCGCGAGGTTCGTCCCGCCGAAGTAGTGCAGCTTCCCGCCGACGAGCTCCAGCTGTCCCGCCGCGCGCTCGATCGGCAGGTCGCGAAGGCGGTCGTAGCGGTTCAGGGTGGTGTCGTAACGCCACACGGCCCGCGTGCCGAAGATCTGACCCGTGCGGGACGCGTCGGCGATGTAGCCGCCCGCCAGGTACACGTACCGCGCGCCGTCCGTGGTGACGCCCACGTGCGTGGCGCCGCCGTCCGGCATGGACGCGACGGGCGCCCACGCGCTCCCGTCGTAGACGTACGCGCGGTCCGTGGGGACGCAGCACGCCTTGAGGCTGTCGAAGCCCCCGAAGACGTACAGCTTGCCGTTCACCACCCGGCCCTGGCTCTCCGAGACCCTGTAGGGCAGCGCGGTCGCCTGCGCGTAGGCGTAGGTCGTCGGGGCGGGCGAGGGCGAGGGCGTGGGTGTCGGTGCAGGTGTCGGATCGACGGGGGTGGGGGTCGGCGCCGGATCGACGGGGGTGGGGGTCGGCGCCGGATCGACGGGGGTGGGGGTTGGCGCCGGATCGACGGGGGTCGGGATCACCACCTCGGACGGGGCCGGGCCGCCCACCGGGCCGGGTGTGCCGCATGCCCCGAGAGCGAAGGTCAGGCTCGCGGCGAGTGCGAACGACTTCGAGTGGAACTTCGAGCGGGCAGGTTCAGGCATGGGGATGCTTCTCCTCTCGTGTTCGGGCCGGAGGAACGCGTCCTCCGGCCCATCGTGCCAGGTTCCTCGCCCCGGAACCTATTCCGGCGTTGCCCTCCATCCGGAGCCCGCCGCTCCCCCGGTGCCCTCTCCGCCCGTGAAGACGAAGGTATCGCCGAACGCGCCCGCCACACCCGAGGTGCGCGCGGCGGGCAGGGGAGAGAGGGTCGCCCACGTCCGGGTCGACGGGTCGTAGGCGACGACGTCCGCCGTCTTCTGCGTGTAGCCCGTCTCGCCGCCCGCCACGACGATGCGGGCGCCGAGGACGAACGTCGACGCGGCGATGTGGCTGCGCCCTCGTGGGAGCGCGGGCAGGGACGTCCAGCGGTCCGACGAGGGGTCGTAGACGTCCACGTCGGCGCTCGTGACGGCCTGAGCGTCCTGACCCTGCTGCCCACCCACCGCGTAGATCCGTCCGTTCAGCACGGCCGAGCCGAGGTGATTGCGGGCCCTCGGCAGGGCCGCCGCCACCCTCCATGCGGCGTCCGCCACGCCGAGGTCCAGCGTCCAGTGCTGCGCCGCGTCCGCCCGCGCGAGCGTGGACCCGCCGAAGTAGTGCAGGCGTCCGCCCACGAGCTCCAGCTGGCCGCCACCACGGGCCTCGGGCAGGTCGGGGAGGGCCGTGTAGGTGTTCTTCGCGACGTCGTAGCGCCACACGGCCCGCGTCCCGAACACCTGCCCGGAGCAGTCGGCACTGGCGGCGGCATACCCGCCCGCGATGAAGACGGAGGCGTCGTTCGCCGCCACACCCGCGTGCGTGACACCGCATCCCGGCATGTTCGCGAGCCTCGTCCACGTCCCGGCGGCGGGATCGAACACGTACGCGCGGTTGGTGGGCGTGTAGCCGGGCAGTTTCGTGACGTCGTACCCGCCGAAGGTGTAGAGCCGGCCGCCCACGACGCGGCCCTGCCCCTCGAAGACGCCCTGTGGCTGCGCGGCGATCGCCGTGTAGGTGAAGTCGTTGGAGACGACGGGAGGTGGCGGAGGCGTCGGCGCGGGGGTGGGCGTCGGTGTGGGGTCGGGCGTCGGGGTGGGGTCGGGCGTCGGGGTCGGGGAGGGCGAGGGAACCTCGCCCCGGACCTCGCTCTGGCCCGCGGGCGGCGCGCCGCAGGAGCCGAGGACGACGGAGAGCAGCAGGGCCGGCAGGAGAGCGGAACAGGCGAGGGAGCGCCGCACGGTCAACATCCTTTCGAGCGGAGAGGAGAAGTCTTCAACGCAGGATCTCGAGGCCGGCGAGGGCGCCGTAGTCCTTCGTGGCCCTGAGGTCGATGTTGAGCTGACCGTCCGTGACGGTCACCTGGAGGGGCTTGACGAGCGCGGTGTTCTTGCCCGCCTGCGCGAAGATGTCGAGGTTCGGGAGGACCACGGCGTTCTCGGCGAGGACGTCGAAGACACGCTGGCCCGGCGCGTTCCAGTACAGTTCCGCGAAGTGCAGGTTCACGGTGTACGTCCCGTTGTTGAGGGGAACGGTGTAGTGCATGATCCGCCGATCCTGGGCGGGCTCCGGGTTCATGAGGGCGCGGTACGTCTGGTACACGGGATCGATGCTGCTGTTCGCGATGGGCACCGTCGTCGGCTGGGCGGGTTCGTCGGGGGCGGTCGTCCCGGCGACGTCGGGAACGACGATGCCGCGCTTCTCGCTCTGGTTCACCCGGCTGGAGTAGGTCGTGACGAGGTCGGGCATCCACACGCGGCCCTGCGGGTCGGTGTACGAGGCGCCGTTCCTCGCGCCGACGTCGTAGAGGATCGGAGCGGGTTTGACGTTGCTGACGAGGAACATGTTGTCGTTGTAGTCGTAGTTGATGCCGACGTAGTCCATCAGCATCAGGTACGTGTCCGGGATGACCTGACCGGAAGGGTCGCGCACGGGCCAGAAGCGCAGGTCGTGCCCGCACTGTGTCGTCGCGCTCGGCGTGCAGTTCTCGGAACGTCCGTTGAGCGCGGGGTCCGTCCACTCGACGCCGTCCACGTTGAAGCCGAACACTTTGGACGGCGTGAACGTCGTGCGGGCAATGCCGGTCCCGCCGTTGACGCGCGGCAGCAGGGACTGCCCGTAGCTCGCGTCGTGCGTGAGGACGCTCGTGCGGTTCGACGAGCCCTTGGGGTGCCAGAAGAGCGCCGCGGTCTGACTCTGGTTGTGGAACGCGGCGAGTTGCGTCACCGTGACGGGCTTGGTCTCGTCGACCCGCTGCCAGTACGCCGAGATGACCTCGTCGCCGGTGGGCACGACGGCGCCCCACTGGTTGAGGTTCTGACCGGGTTTCGTGTACGTGAACTGGTAGCCGAAGGCGCGGCGGATGTCCTCCACGGAGGGCTCGTCGTTGTTCTCGGAGTACTGCTGCCACGTGCCCGCGAGCTGCACCACGAGGGCGGGCCGGGTGGAGTCGTTGGTCCTGAGGGTGAGGTTGCCCTCGTGCAGGTGACGGCTCGTCGGGCCGGGGCCCGTCGCGGTGAACTTCACCGTGAGGTCGAGCGACCCGCCGGGATTGACGGTCGCGGGGAGCGCCGGGAGGTTCGTGATCGTCCAGGGGCCCTGCACGGGCACGTCGGTGATGACGAGCGCCTCCTGCCCGGTGCTGCGAACGCGCAGGGTGACGGTGTCGTGGACGTTCTGTCCGCTGACGGGTTCCTGGATCCGGCTGAACACGAGCCGGTCCTGGAAGGGGAACGCGTCGCGGTTCTCCACGGTGATCCTCGCGAGGGACGTGCTGACGGCGGGCCGCGTGACGCTCGTCGTGGCGGGGACGCTCGCCGCGCCGGACGCTCCGACCGTGACGACCCGGTAGTACGAGACCTTGCCTGCCGGGGCGGTGGTGTCGCGGTAGGTGGACGTCTGGACGGGTTCGGACGTCAGGAGGGCGTACGGTCCGTTCTGACTGTCGGCGCGGCTGACGCGGTAGCCGGAAACGTCGCCGGGCACGTCGGCCCAGTCGAGGGTCACGCCGTCGGGGTCGGCGCTGGCCGTGAAGTTGGTGGGCGCCGCGAGCTGCTGATCGACGACGCCGCCGCCCTCCTGGTTGCTGGAGGGGTCGGGCGCGCCGCAGGCGCCGAGGACGAGCGCGAGGCTCAGGAGCAGGGCCGCGCGCAGACGGGACGGGGAGGGAGAAGTGTGAAGCATGATGACGGTCCTTTCCGGTGGGCCCGGGACGCGCCGCGAGGACGCGTCCCAAGATGGTTCAGCGCAGGATTTCGAGGCCCATCAGGGCGCCGTAGTCCTTCGTGGCCCTGAGGTCGATGTTGAGCTGGCCGTCCGTGACGGTGACGGTGAAGTCCTTGACGAGCGCGGTGTTCTGCGCGTTCGTGAGGGCGTAGATGTCGAGGTTCGGGAAGACCACGGTGTTCTCGGCGAGGACGTCGAAGACACGCTGGCCCGGCGCGTTCCAGTACAGTTCCGCGAAGTGCAGCTTCACGGTGTACGTCCCGTTGTCGATGGGGATGACGTAGTGCATGATCCGCCTGTCCTGGGCGGGCTGCGGGTCCATGATGGCGCGGTACGTCTGGTACAGCGGGCCCATGTCGGTCCCGGCGACGTCGATGGTGGCGGGGTCCTTGAAGGTGGGTTCGTCGGGCGTGGCGCCGCCGTTGTCCGCGAACACGATGCTGCGCTTCTCGTTCTGGCCGACGCGGCTGGAGTACGTCGTGCGGACGTCGGGCATCCAGACGTTGCCGCGCGGGTCGGTGTACGAGGCGGCGTTTCTCGCGCCGACGTCGTAGAGGACGGGGGCGGGCCTGATGTTGCTGATCAGGTACATGTTGTCGTTGTAGTCGTAGTTGATCCCCGCGTAGTCCATGATCATCAGGTACGTGTTGGGGACCGGGGTGCCCGAGCGGTCCCGGACGGGCCAGAAGCGCAGGTCGTGCCCGCACTGGGTGACGACGCCGGGCGTGCAGTTCTCCGAGCGGCCGTTCATGCTCGGGTCGCTCCACTCCCCGCCGTCCACGTTGAAGCCGAAGGTCTTGGCGTAGGGGGAGAAGGTGACGGTGGCGAGTCCGCCGCCCACGTTGTTGGCGGGCAGCAGCGACTGGCCGTAGCTGCCGTCGTGGGTGAGGGTGTGGTTGAGGCCGGTCTTGCCCTTCTCGTACCAGAAGATGGTGGCGGTCTTGCCCTGGTTGTGGAACGCGGCGAGCTGGACGATGGTCATGGGTTTGGTCTCGTCGGCGCGCTGCCAGTACGCGGAGATGACCTCGTCGCCCGTGGGGACGATGGCGCCCATCTGGTTGAGCGTCTGGCCGGACTTGGCGTAGGTGAACTGGTAGCCGAAGGCGCGGCGGATGTCCTCCAGGGTGGGTTCGTCGTTGCTCTCGGACAGGTTCTGCCAGGTGCCCGCGAGCTGCACGGGGAGACGCTGGTTGTTCGACGCGTTCGACACGATCGTCAGGTTGCCCTCGTGCAGGAAGGAGCTCACGTTGCCGGGGCCCGTCGCGGTGAACTTCACCGTGAAGTCCGCGAAGGCGCCCGCCGCGATCTTGAGGGGCGAGGCGGGCGTGACGGCGGGGGTGACGGTCCAGGGGCCCTGCACCGGCATCTCCGTGACCGTCACGGCCTCGGGGCCCGTGTTGCGGACGCGCAGGGTGACGGTGTCGTGGACGTTCTGACCGGGAACGGGCTGCTGGATGCGGCTGAACACGAGCCGATCGGGGAAGGGGATCTTGTCGAGATTCTCGACGGTCAGGACGCCCTGCGAGGCGGGAACCGACTCGGCGGGTCGGGTGGCGCTCGCGCTTGCGGGGGTGCTGACGTTGCCGCTCTTGTCGAGCGCCTCGACGCGGTAGTACGACGGCGTCCCGCCCGGCGCGGTGATGTCCTTGTAGGTCGCGGCGGTCAGCAGGGTGGGCGTGAGGACGCTCCACGGGCCGGTCGCGGCGCTCGCGCGGCTCACGCGGTACCCGGCGAGATCGGGTTCTGTGTTCGCGGTCCAGTTCAGCGTCACGCCGCTCGTGTCGGCGCTCGTGGCGAGACCGCGGGGCGCGGCGGGCGGTGTGGTGTCGGCCGGCGCGGCGCAGGTGAGGGTGGGGCCCGCCCAGTCGGCATGATCGTAATCCTTGCCGTCCCCCGCGTCACTCACCACCAACCGCACCTCCGACGCGCCCGACACGTCCAGGCGCGCGCTCACCGCCGCGTCCGTCCCGCGCCG
>NZ_KI912677.1:82522-82609 GCF_000519345.1 Deinococcus pimensis DSM 21231 | reverse complement strand
GGTCCTTCTCGGGCGTGCCGAGCGCGCCCATCCCGCCGCGCTCGGTGCCGCCGTGCCCGGCGTCGAGGACGATCCGGCGTCCCGTCA
>NZ_KI912677.1:70555-82422 GCF_000519345.1 Deinococcus pimensis DSM 21231 | reverse complement strand
CGGTGGGGCTGGTCCAGGTGGGCCAGGGGGTGGGGGTGGCGTAGGGGTTGCTGGGGTCGATCTGCGCGGGTGCGCTCCACGGGTAGCTCCGACCCCCCGCGTACGGGTTCTCCTCCCCGGACGGTTGCGGAGCGGGCGCGCCGCAGCTCCACAGGGCGAGGCTGAGCGCGATTCCTGGCAGCAGCAATGAGGGTCGGCGTTTGCCGCTCGTGTTCATCGGGGTCCTCCAGCGGAAGGTGACGGGTAAGGGGGAGTGAATGCGTTCATGCGATGACGGCGTGAATCGACGTGATTCCAGGGTGCCCATGAAGCCGTCAATACTTCGCTTCAGTCGGGCCACGCGCGCTTGAGGCAACCTTCACGCCCTGATCGCCGGGCGAGCGGGGGAGGCATCGGGCACCTCCGATGGGGCCGTGGCGTCCGACCGACAGGGGTGCGAACGAATGATTTCTTCGTGCAGGAGCGCGTTTATGTTTCATTAGCGGCGCTTCGATCAGGCTGGGCGTATCGAGACCGGTACCGGACCCGCCCGTGACGGCCTCCGGCACGGCCGCGCCCGCCGATCCCCGCCTCTCCCGCGCGCACCACGCGGGGCGATGTTTCCGAAGGAGTTCCCCCTGTGCGAAAGTCCTCTCCGGTCGTGCCAGGCCAGATTCCCCTGCCGCACGTCCTGCTCCTCACGCTCCTCGCGGCCCTCGTGAGCGTCACCGTGCCCGTCAGTCCGCTCGCGGCGATCGCCCTCGCGGTCGTCACGCTCGGGCTCGGCGTCGTGCTGACGCTGCGCCGCCAGCTCCCGACGCTCGCGCTCGGCCTGCTCGGCCTGACCCTGCTGGGGTACGCCACGCTGGGCCGCGGATTCGCGTACGTCGGCGTCGCGCCGCTGTTCATCGGGGAGATCACGCTCGCGCTGTGCCTCGCCGCCACGGTCCTCGCGACACGCTGGACGGCGCTGCTGCGCTCGCCCGTCGTGCTGCTGCTGCTCGCGTACATGGCGGTGGGCGCCGCCGCCACCGTGCCCTACGTGGGCCGCTACGGTCTCGACGCGCTGCGTGACGCGGCGCTCTGGTACTACGCCCTGTTCGCGGTGCTCGTCGCGGCCCTGCTGCTGCAGCGCGGCCTCGTCGTGGAGGCCGCGCGCCGCTACGCCCGGCTCGTGCCGCTGTTCCTGATCTGGATGCCGATCGCGGTGGTCATCGACCAGGTCGCGCGCGGCGTCATCCCGCCCTTCCCGGGCTCCAGCGTGAGCCTGCTCGACGTGAAGGGCGGCGACGTGGCCGTACACCTCGCGGTGGTGGCGGGCCTGCTCGTCCTGGGGCTCGGGCCGCGGCTGTACCCGCGTCTGGTGGGTCACGGACGCGAGTGGCTGTGGTGGGTGCTGTGGCTCGCGGCGGCGGCGATTCCGGTGTTCCGCGTGCGCGCCGGCCTCATCGCGATCGCGGCGGCGCTGCTGCTGATCGTGCTGCTGCGTCCGGGGAGCCGCTGGGGCAAGCCCTTCGCGGTGGTGTCCCTGACGGTCTTCCTGTTCTTCGCGTCGGGCATCAGCCTGTCGTTCGGCAGCAGCCGCTACGTCATCTCGGCGGACACGCTGCTGCTCAACCTGCGCAGCATCACCGGCAGCACCGGCAACGAGGCGCGCGACGGTTCCCGCCGCTGGCGTCTGCAGTGGTGGAACGACATCACGGACTACACGGTGCACGGTCCGTACTTCTGGACCGGCAAGGGCTACGGAGTCAACCTCGCCGACGCCGACGGCTTCCAGGTGTACGACGACGGGTCGCTGCGCAGCCCGCACAGCGTGCACTACAACGTCCTCGCGCGTTCGGGCGTGCCCGGGCTGGTCGTGTGGGCGGCGCTGCAGCTCACGTTCGCCCTGAGCCTGCTCGTCGCGTACTTCCGGGCGTCGTCGCGGGGTCAGGACCTGTGGGCGCGGCTGAACCTGTGGGTGCTCGCGTCCTGGCTGGCCTTCATGGTCAACGCGTCCTTCGACGTGTTCCTGGAAGGGCCACAGGGCGGCATCTGGTTCTGGTCGCTGTTCGGGTTCGGCGTCGCGCTCCTCGAAGCCCAGCGGCGCGAGGCGCGCTCCCCCCGCGCGGCCCTTCCCGCCGCGGGGAGGGCCGCGTGAAGGGTCGTCCACGCGTGATGCACGTCGTGGCGAAACTGCACCTCGGCGGCTCCGAGGTCGTCGCGCTGTCCCTCGCGGAGGCGCTGCGGCACCAGATGGACTTCAGCTTCTTCTCGGTCCTCGGCGTCGAGGACGACGAGGTGGGCCGCTCCCTGCGCGAACGGCTGGACCGCGCGGAGATTCCGCTGTTCACCGGCACGCCCCTCGACATGAAGCTTGGCGGCATGCTGCACGGCGGGTGGAGGCTGCGTCAGGTGCTGCGCCGGGTCCGTCCCGATGTGGTGCACCTGCACACCGACGTCCCCGACGCGACGTACGCGGCGAGCACGCTGTTCGCGTTCGGCGACGCGCCCGAGGCCGTCGTGCGGACGGTGCACAACACGACCCTGTGGCCGGTGTGGCGGCGCGTCGGGGTGTTCTCCGAGTGGCGGCTGGAGCGGGCCTGGACGGTCGGCGTGAACGCCGCGAGCCTCGCGGCCCTGCACGACTTCCGTTCGCGGCACGGGCTGCCGCGGCTGCCCGACGCGCAGTGCGAGGTGATCGTCAACGGCGTCGCGGCGCCGCCGCTCACGCGGACCCAGCGGCGGCCCGGCCCGACGAGGGTGCTGTTCGCCGGTCGACTGGAGCCGCAGAAGGGCACGGACCTGCTGCCGCGCATCATCGAGCGCGCCCGGCAGCTCACCTCTGCCGACGCGGAGGTCACCATCGCGGGTACGGGCTCGCAGGAGCCGCTCCTGCGCTCCTGGCTGGAGGGCGCCGCCCCGGGGGGCTGGCCCGTGAGTCTCACGCCGCCCATCGTGGGTCTGTCGGAACGGCTCGCGGACTACGACGTGCTGCTGATGCCGTCACGGCACGAGGGGCTCGCGCTGACCTGCATCGAGGCGGTCCTGGCGGGCGTGCCCGTCCTCGTCGCCGACATCGACGGGCTGCGTGACGTCTTCCCCATGGGCGCGCCCCTGTCGGCGCCCTCCGGGGACGTGGAGGCCTTCGCCCGCCGCCTCGCCGGGGTGGTGGAGGACCCCGCGCGGTACCGCGCGGCGGCCCTCGACCTCGTGGAGTCCGCGCGGACGCGCTTCGGGGTGGACCGCATGGCGCGCGACTACCTCGGGGTGTACCGCTCGCTGCTCGCTCCCGCGCCGGTGGAGGTGATCGCGTGAACGTGCTCGTGGTGCACAACTTCTATCAGCAGAGCGGCGGTGAGGACCAGGTGTTCGAGGCGGAGGTGAGCCAGCTGCGCCGTTCCGGGCTCAACGTCTCGACGTACACCGTCAGCAACGAGGCGATCGACGACGCGGGCAAGCTTCGGGTGGCCGCGCAGACGGTATGGAATCCGCAGTCGGCCCGCGCGCTCGCGAAGATCGTGCGGTCCGACGAGATCGACGTGGTGCACTTCCACAACACCTTCCCTCTGATCTCTCCCGCCGCGTACGCCGCCGTGCGGTCCGAGGGCGCGGCGGTCGTGCAGACGCTTCACAACTACCGGCTGGTGTGCGCCAACGGGCTGCTCTTCCGCGACGGGCACGTCTGCGAGGACTGCGTCGGGCGCTTCCTGCCCACGCCCGCGATCCGGCACGCCTGCTACCGCGACAGTCGGGCGGGTTCGGCGGTCGTCGCGACGATGCTCGCGACGCACCGGGCGCTCGGCACGTACCGCCGTGACGTCGACATGTACCTCACCCTCACGGACTTCGCGCGTGCCAAGCTGATCGAGAGCGGGCTGCCCGCTGACCGCATGCTGGTCAAGCCGAACTTCCTCTCCGACGATCCGGGGGTCGGAACGGGCGACGGCGGGTACGCCCTCTTCGTGGGACGCCTGTCGCCCGAGAAGGGCCTCGACACGCTCCTGGCCGCCTGGCGCCGCCTCGGTCAGGACCTGCCCCTCAGGATCGTCGGGGACGGTCCGCTGGAGGAGGACGTCCGCCGCGCCGCACTGGAGGTGCCCGGCGTCACGCTGCTGGGAAGGCAGCAGCGTGCGGGTGTCCTGGAGCTGATGAAGGGCGCCCGGCTCCTGGTCTTCCCGTCCGAGTGCTACGAGACGTTCGGCATGACCGTCGTGGAGGCCTTCGCGGCGGGCCTTCCCGTCGTCGCGAGCGACATCGGATCGGCCGGCTCCCTCGTCGATCCCGGCGTGACGGGCCTGAGGTTCCGTTCCGGCGACGCCGACGACCTCGTCCGGCAGGTCCACGCGCTCCTCGGGGACGCGGACGCTCACGCCCGGATGCGCCGCGAGGCCCGCCGGACCTTCGAGACGCTCTATACGCCCGAGGTGGGCGTGCGAAAGCTTCGCGACGTGTACGAGCAGGTCGTCTCTTCCCGAGGCAGGCGGCTCGGGCGCGTCCCGCACGCCACCACCTGATCCCGGGCCGCCGGGAGGTGGGGTGCGACCCGTCGTGCCGCACCCCACCTCCGCGGAACCCTAGGAGGTTCACCCATGACAGACCGTTCCCTTCCGCCTCGACGTCGAGGCCGCGTTTCCTCCATTCCCGCCGCGCTCGTCACGCTCGCCACCCTGCTGAGCGCCTGCGGCGGGCCCACCTCGCCGTCCGCTTCTCCCACGTCGTCCTCGGTCCTCCGTCTCAACCTGGGCGGACCGACGCAGAAGGTCGGCTCCTCCACCTGGCTCGGCTGCGGGACGCCCGGAACCTGCCCGGTCACCCTGGAGGGCGGCGCCGCGTGGTCCGCCGTGCTCGACGTGGCGGGCGCGCTGGTGCCCGCGAGCGTCTCGCTCTACCAGTCGGAGTGGACCGCGCCGTCCTTCGCGCTGCACGTGCCCGTTCCGGACGGTTCGTACGTCGTGCGTCTGCACTTCGCGGACCTCACCGCGACGTCCGTGGGGCAGCGGGTCTTCGACGTGAACGTCGAGGGAACGGCGGCCCTGAAGGACCTCGATGTCGTCCGCGAGGCGGGCGGCACGCGCCGCGCCCTGGAGCGCGACGTGACCACCGAGGTGCGCGACGGGCGGCTCGATCTGGAGTTCGTCGGCCGGATCGGGAACGCGCTGGTGAACGCCGTGGAGATCCTGCCCGCCGCCGAGGTGCCGGGTTCGGCGGGTGTGTCGGTCGGCCCGTCGGAACTCGTGCTGAGCGCGACGAAGGACACCGTGAGCCCGCAGCGCGAGGTTCTGCTCGCCAACGAGAGCGCGGCTCCCCTGACGGTCCGGAGTGTGCGCGTCGAGGGCGCGGACGCGGCGGCGTTCACCCTCGTGGACGCGCCGACCACGCCGCTGGTGCTGGGTCCGGGCGAGCGGCGCTCGGTCCGGGTGTCGTTCTCGCCGGGCGGCCGTACGGGCGCACTGAGCGCCTCGGTGAACGTCACCACGGACGGCGGGGCCGCGCCCGCGGGCGTGAACCTCTACGGGCTGAGCGCGTCCGGCTACGAGGGCGACCTGGAGCCGCCCCTGCAGCAGATCGCGTCGACCCTCGGGTACGCGCTGAACGTGGGCACGTCGGACCTGCTGCTCGGGACGGGCGCCGCGCCCATCGGGGACGAGGTGCGCGCGTGGTCGTTCCGTCGGGCGGGACCGGGGCCCGTGACGGTGCGGCCGGTGGCGCGCTACTCGCCCGAGGACGAGCTCGCCTTCGGGTACTACACGGGTGGGACGCAGCCCGTGAAGACGAAGCTGGGCGCCATCGCGCGCGGCGGCTTCCAGACCCTGCTGCCGTCCGTCACGGCGGGCTCGCGCGACGCCTTCGACCCCGGGGACGCGGTGTTCGGGTTCTACGCCGGACCGACGTCCTACGCGCCCCGCGACACGTTCACCGACGATCGGCTCAACACCGGACCCCTCGCGCACGCGGTCCGGGTGTATCCCGTGCGGGACCGTTCGGGGCAGGTGATCGCGAACCAGTACCTCCTCGCGATGGAACCGGCCGCCAACGGTGACTACAACGACTACGTGTTCGTGATCGGCAACGTCACGCCCGCGCAGTAGGCAACGAGAAGCGCGCTCCCGCCAGGGCGGGAGCGCGCTTCCGTCTCTTGTTCAGGCGGCGCGTGCTGAGGGCGCGGCCCCTTCGCGGGCGGAGAGGAGAAGTTCGCGGTCGAGCGCGGTGAGCCGCTCACGCGCCTGGTTGAGCGTGAGCCTGCCCTGCTCGTAGTCGAGGAGGATCTGCTCGCGGATGGCCAGTTTTCGGGTTCGGGTCACGGAGTACCTCCTGCCCTACAGCCTAGGCGGGCATGTGTGAGGGGTCCGTGATCGCGAGTGCCGCTCGGAATGCTTCAGGACGCGGCGGGCGTCCGCGTGGGCGTGACGTTGATCCGCCAGAAGCGCACGGTGCGTTCCAGCAGGACCTTGAGTTCGTCGAGACCGCTGGGCTTGCGCAGGAAGGCGTTCGCGCCGAGCGAGTACGCGAGGTGCACGTCCCGCTCCTCGCGGGACGTGGTGAAGACCACCACGGGCGTGCGGTTCAGGTCGCTCGCGGCGCGCATCTCCATCAGGAGGTCGCGCCCGCCCATGCCCGGCATCTTCCAGTCGAGGAGGGTCAGGAAGGGCAGCGGAAGGCGGGCCGCGGCCCGTCCACGCAGCCAGGCCAGCGCGTCCTCGGCGCGGGTGAAGCCCACGACCTCCACGTCCGGAAGGACGGCGTCGGTGGCGACGAGCGCGAGTTCGAGATCCTCGACGCTGTCGTCCACCAGCAGGACGGGCGCGTGCCTGTACATACCTTCATTCTACTCACCTCACCTGTGCCTTTGATGACGGTCCCGCCGATTCATTCTCATGTGGTTCGCAGGCCCGGCCCGGGCCAGCCGCTAGCCTGAGGGCGATGAGACGCGTCCTCCTCCACCTCCTGCTCACGCCGGCGGCGCTTCTTCCGTGCGGCGCGCTCGCCCACGGCGACGACGCACCCACCGACCTGCGCGGCACTCGTCCCTGCCTCTCTGCGAATTCCGTGAAGGTCACCTACGAGGGCGCCACGACGGACCGTCAGAAGAGCGTGCGGAGCGCCGTCCAGCGAGACACCGCCGCCGCCCTCCGGTCCGCCCTGAAGGCGGGCGGCGTCCCCACCGTGACCCGCGACCGCTGCGCGCCCGGGGAGCCCACCGTCACGCTCGCCGTCAGCGTCCGCTACCTCGACCCGGCCCGCTACGTCGGCTTCGGCGACCCCGCCTACTCCTACGAACTGAGGCTCCTGGTGACGCGCGGCGCCAGCCCCAGACCCGCCCCCGCGCGCTTCGTCGCGGGCTACGCCGACATTCACTCCGAGGCCCGCGAGAAACGCCCCTTCGAGACCGCCCTGCGCGTCTGGACGAAGGAGCTCGGCGGGGACCTCGCGCAGGCCTGGAAGAAGGACAACGCCCCCGGCAAGCGCTGAGGGTCCGGTCACGTGACGCCGCCCGTCCCGCGGGCAGCGTCACTCCCGGCCGGACACCGCGTCCCCGTCGACCGGGCGGTACCCGCGCACGTAGTCCACGACGGCCGTCCGGGGCCACGGCCGCGCCGCGGCGCCCGGGGTGAGCTGCGTCGGCAGCTCGTACAGGCTGAGCATGAACTGCATCTCGTACTGCGGCGACTGATGGATCGTCCGGACGTGAACGTCGTCCACGAAGAACTCCAGACGGTCCGGCTTCCAGTCCACCGCGTAGGTGTGGAAGTGTGACGCGTCGAACGCGTACGTGTCCACGTGGAACTCCTCCCGCAGGGAAGGATCCCTCCAGGGGTGCACGCCGGACCGCACGACCGTCGAGTCCGGCGTGAGGTCCTGCCCGAACAACTCGCAGACACAGATCTCGCCGGACTCCTCGGGGCGCTCCTCGAAGCCGATCATCCACAGCGCCACCATGTAACCGGGGATGGGAACGGCACGCAGCCTCGTCTCGAAGAAGCCGAAGCGCGGCGTGTACAGCCGCAGCGGAGCCTGCGCCTCCCGGACCCGCAGATCCGGGTGGAAGCGGTGCTGCCCGTCGCTGCTCCCGACCCCACCGGAACGGCGGCCCGTCTGCAGGGTGGACGTACGCAACTGCCCGTCGATCTCGGGCAGCCAGGGCTGCTGATCCTGCTCGATGTGCAGGTGCAGACCCTTCCCCGGCAGGGAGAAGCGCGCCCGCGCCCGTTCCTGCCCGCTCCAGTGCGGCAGGTAGAAGGGCAGCCACCGCGCCTCGTCCAGGACCGCCGTGTCGAACTGCTCGTCGAACTCCAGACGGTAGCCCTCCCGGTCCGCCGTGTTCGGGGGCGCGTCCCCCTGCCGGGCCTCGCCGTCAACGGGCATGAGGCACGCTCGCGCGCAGCACGCGCGCGTTCCCGCCGTCGGCGCTCAATGTGTACTCGCCCGCGTCTCCGCGCACGACGACGGTCCCGCGCTCCGCGAGCCGGACCTCGCCTCGCGCGTGCGTCACGGTGACCGTCCCCTGCGCCACGGTCAGCACGTGGAAGGACCGCCCGGCGGTGTCCCCGCCCAGGGGCGTCCCGACGAGGTCGAGCACGTCCAGCTCGAAGTACGGGCAGACCGCCGTCGACCGTACGCCCGTCACGTCCGGCGCTTCGTCCGGCACGCGGACCGCGCGGCCCTCCGGGTCCGTCACCGCGACGGACTCGTCGAGGTGCAGCCGCCGTCCCGCCGACGCGGGACGATCCCAGTCGTACACGCGGTACGTGGTGTCGCTCGACTGCTGCACCTCGTACAGCAGCATCCCCGGGCCCAGCGCGTGCAGCGTGCCCGCTGGGATGAACACCGTGTCGCCCGCCGAGACCGTCTGTCGCTGGGCCACGTCCAGCACCCTGCCCCCACGGATCGCGCCTTCGAGCGCGGCGGCGCTCACGCCCTCACGGACCCCGGCGAGGATCGTGGCGCCCTCCTCCACGTCCAGGAAGTACCACGCCTCCGTCTTGCCGAACTCGTCCTCGCCGACCAGCCGACGCGCCTGCTCGTCGTTCGGGTGGACCTGCACGGACAGCCAGTCCGCGCAGTCCAGAAGCTTGACCAGCAGCGGAAAGCGCGCGCCGTGACGCGCCGCGACGTCCGTGCCGAGCACCCCGGTCGGGTCCTCCCGCGTGAGCTCCGCCAGGGTCCGCGTGGCGTGAGGGCCGCTCGCCACGCGGCTGTCGTCGTGCACGATCCACGCCTCCCCGACGGGAGGCGTGGAGGGCCGCAGGCGCTGCCCACCCCAGACACGTTCGTGAAAGGCGGGCGTGAGGGTCAGGAAGGGCGTGTGAACGTCACTCATCCCCTCATGATGGCCCACGCGGGGCGCGCCCGTCCCGCACGAACCCTTGACTCAACGGCTCGCCCGCCTCACGGCGGGTCGCGCCTCGACTCAACGGCTCGCCCGGCTTGCAGCGGGTCGCGCCTCGACTCAACGGCTCGCCCGGCTTCCGCCGGGTCGCGCCTCGACTCAACGGCTCGCCCGGCTTCCGCCGGGTCGCGCCTCGACTCAACGGCTCGCCCGGCTTCCGCCGGGTCGCGCCTCGACTCAACGGCTCGTCGGCGTGGGCGGCTGGGGCGGCGTGCCGGGCGCGAGGGTCACCGTCACCGTCTGCGTCTGTCCCGCGCGGTTCAGGGTGAGGGTCACGCGGTCCCCGGCGCGCTTCCCGAAGAGGTACTCGCGCAGGTCCGCCGAGGACTCGACCGCGCGGCCGTCCGCCGCCGTGATGACGTCCCCGCCGAAGAACACCGCCCCGATGGGCGTGGCGACGCGTGTGCCGCCGCCGCGAATCCCGGCCTGCGCGGCGGGTCCGCCCTGCTGCACCTGTGATACGAGCGCGCCCGTCTTCGGCAGTTTGTACTGCGTGCGGGCCTGCTCGGTGAGGTCCGTCAGATCGAAGGGCGCGAGCGTCACGCCGATGACGGGACCCACGATCGTCTCGCCCGCCTGCAGCCGCGTCAGCAGGCCCTTGGCGACGTTGATGGGGATCGCGAAGCCGACGCCCGCGCTCTGCCCGACGCCGCTCGCGCCGCCCGCCGGGGAGAGGATCTGCGTGTTGATGCCGATCACGCGGCCCTGCGAGTCCAGCAGGGGACCGCCCGAGTTGCCGGGGTTGATGGCGGCGTCCGTCTGGATGGCGTTCTGCGAGATCTGACGCACACCCGTCGGGATGGTGCGCTCCACGGCGGAGATGATGCCGGTCGTCGCGCTGAACTGCAGGCCGAAGGGCGCGCCGAGCGCGATGGTCGTCTGCCCGACGCGCAGGGCGCTGCTGTCCCCGAGCGTGAGGGGCCGCGCGAGGTTGGCGGGGACGCCCTCCACGCGGATGAGCGCGAGGTCGTAGTCGGGCGCGGTGCCGACGACGCGGGCCGTGTACTCCTTCGGGTCGCCGCGCAGGTTCACGGTGACGCGCGTGGCGCCCTCCACGACGTGGTAGTTCGTGAGGGCGTAGCCCTGCGCGTTCACGAAGAAGCCGCTGCCGCTCGCCTGATCGCCCTGGGAGCGCGGGTCGGCGAAGATGGGGCTGGAGAAGGTGCCCTGCTCGGTGCTCGGCGTGGTGACGTTGATGTAGAGCACGCTGCCGAGCGCCCGGTCGATGGTGTCGACGACGGCGCGCTCCTGCGCGGGGAGCGCGGGGGCGGCGGGCGTGGTCGTCTGCGCGCTCGCGAGCGGCGCGCAGACGGCGAGCAGGACGGTCAGGGCGAGCGTTCTGGTCATGCGTCTCCTCCTGGGCGGTGGCCGCGCTGGGCGCTCGGCACCGTCCGCATCTTCGTTCCGGCGTGTCGGGCGGGAAGGGTGAACGTGATGAACCCGGGGTTGAGCGATCGCGAACAGGTTCTGAACAAGTGAACTCAGCCTGCTTTCCCGAATACCTGAAAACTTCTTTTCCTGAACTCAGTCGGTGACGCCGCGCCCACGAACGTGGGATCGGCGCGTCACCACGCTCATCCGTCCGTCGCCCTCCATGCAGGCGAGCCGCACCTCGGAGATGTCCGTGACCCCCTGCTCGCGCAGCAGGCTCTCGAGTTCCGTCACCGTGACGAGCTCACGGCGCATGTTGCGCCGCAGCATCCGCCCGTCGCGCACGAGCGGCAGGGGCGGCGGGTGAACCAGGCGCTCCATCAGGGGGAAGCGGTAGCCGAGGTAGTTCAGGGTGTAGCTCCAGAACAGGATCGTCGCGACGAGCACGACGCCGTCCGGAATGGAGCGGTACTCGCCCGCGATGGCGTTCTGCGCCGCGTCCGCGATGAGCACCACCACGAGCACGTCCGTCATGCCGAGTCCGCTGGACTCGCGTTTCAGCACGACGCGCAGCATCAGGAACAGCGCGAGGTACATCACCGTGCCCCGCACGATCACCTCCAGCAGGGGACGGTCGGGTACGAACATCTCCGTCCAGTTCACCTCGTGTCACCACCTCCGGCTCAGGCTAGGCCGCCGAGGTGAAGTCCCGTGGCGCCCGCCGGGAGGTGGGCTTCAAGAAACGTTTCCTTCCGGTGGCCGTCACGCACCTCACGGTCGTGAGGGCGGGGGTGCGCCATCCTTGGAGCGTGAATCACGCCTACGCCGACGGCAGTCAGCAGGGCGAACTGGGCGGCTGGGGCGTGGTGATGCTCGTCCCCGGGCAGCCGGACGCGCACCACAGCGGTCTCGCCAGCGTCAACGACAACGGAGCCTGCGAGCTCGTCGCGGTGCTCGAGGCCGTGCGGCGCGCCCCGCCCGGTCAGCCCCTCACGGTGCACACGGACGCCACGAGCGTCGTGCAGGCCGTGCGGCGCGGGACGCGTCACCCCGATCAGACCGAGCTGGGCGCGGAGGTGCGCCGCCTGGCGCAGGAGCGCGGCATCGAGCTGCGCGTCTCCACGTTGCGGCGTGACGCGCGCCG
>NZ_KI912677.1:70329-70455 GCF_000519345.1 Deinococcus pimensis DSM 21231 | reverse complement strand
GCCGCATGCGCGAGGCGCACCAGCTCGCCACGGACGCGCGTCTCGGCGTGGAGTCCGCGCTCCTGACGCGCCAGCACGTGCGGGTGCGGGTCCGTCACCTCGGCTGGGGCGCGCAGGCCACGCTGA
>NZ_KI912677.1:69190-70229 GCF_000519345.1 Deinococcus pimensis DSM 21231 | reverse complement strand
TGGCGCTCGCCGAGCTCGTGCGTGGCGCCCGCGACGGCGAGCACCTCGTGGTCCGGATGGACTCGGCGCTCGCGCCGACGTTGTGGGCGAAGCCCCAGCATGCGCCGCACCCGGCCGCGATGGACCTGATCGTCTCGGCGCGGGGGGACGCCGAGCGGCGGGGCGTGACCGTCGAGTTCGACTGAATTCTCACGTCCCCTCACGCTGCCCGCGGAACTCATGAGCGTCCGTAAAGGCAGTCGTGGGTGCGTCTCATGGTGAGCGTCTATGTCTTTTCTTGAGACATCACATGAACTTCCTCGTCGCCGCACTGCTGTCCCTGACCGTGCCGATCACCTCGGCGTCCCCCAACCCCCTCCCTCCCCTCAAGCCGGTCCTGTCCAGCAACGGCTGGGGCCCCGCCGAGACGAACCGCAGCAACGGTGAGCAGGACGATGACGACGGCGGCCGCCTCACCGTGGGCGGCGCGACCTTCGCGAACGGTGTGGGCGTCCACGCCCCGAGTCGACTCACCTACCGTGTGCCTCCCGGATGCTCGGTCCTCATGACGAGCGTCGGTGTGGACGACGAGGTTCATGAGAAGGGCAGCGTGACCTTCGAGGTCTACGGTGACGACGCCCTGCTCTACCGCTCCCCGCGTCTGACGGGCCGTGACGCTGCCGTGAAGGCTCGCGTGGACGTCAGGGGCCGACGGGACCTGCGGCTCGTCGTGACGGACGCCGGGGACGGCAACGACTCCGATCACGCCGACTGGGGCGACGTCCGGCTGGAGGGCTGCGCGGGCAGCGCCGGAACGCGCGCGCTGGGTGGACCGCGTCCGGGCGTTCCGGTCGGGGCGCCCCTGGTGATCACGCGTGGAGGCCGGTACACGGGGGTGTACGAGAGCCGCAACCCGGACGTGGCGGCCGTGACCATCCGCACCAGCGAGCCCGTCACCCTCGAAGACTGCAGCCTGCGCGGCAACGGTCACCTGATCACCGGCACCCGCGTGCGGCTCACCGTCCGTCGATGCCACGCCCAGGGCCTCAACCCCAACGTC
>NZ_KI912677.1:0-69090 GCF_000519345.1 Deinococcus pimensis DSM 21231 | reverse complement strand
GTGCAGAACATCTCCACGGCGGAGATCGGGTGGAACGAGATCGTGAATCGACCGTGGGTGAGCCTGGTGGAGGACAACATCAACATGTACGTGACGAGCGGGGTGGCGGGCGCGCCGATCCTGATTCACGACAATTACGTGCAGGGGGCGTACCAGTTGCGTCCGGAGGCGGAGGCGTGGTTTTCGGGTGGTGGGATTCTGGTGGGGGACGGGGTGGGGTCGCGGGCGGGGGAGAAC
Source organism: Deinococcus pimensis DSM 21231 (assembly GCF_000519345.1). GTDB lineage: Bacteria > Deinococcota > Deinococci > Deinococcales > Deinococcaceae > Deinococcus_A > Deinococcus_A pimensis. Next base: position 68,853 of record NZ_KI912677.1, on the reverse strand, counting down.
GGGTGGGTGCGGGTGGTGGGGAACGTGGTGGTGAGCACGACGAATTACGGGGTGAGCGTGGTGGGTGGGGTGGGGAGTGAGGTGGTGGGGAACCGGGTGGTGAACAGTGGGCGCCTGCCGGACGGGCGGGTGGCGGCGTACGCGAACGTGGGGTTGGTGTTGTGGGATTACTACAAGGTGGGGGGTCGTGGGGTGGGGTGGTTCGGGGGGAATGTGGTGCGTGGGAACGTGGTGGCGTTTTCGCGGGTGGGGCGTGATGGTGGGGTGGTGAGCGTGCCGATGTTCGGGCATGGGTGCGCGGTGGGGGGGAATCGGTGTGAGGACAACCGTGACGCGGGGCCCGCCACCCTCGCCATGGAGGCCGAGGAGTACACCCGCTGGCGCGCCCGACTTCGCGCCGAAGGCGTGACGGTGGGTGTGGACGCGAGGTGAGGCGCACCCTGAAATGACGAGGCGCCCCCGGGTCAGGACCCGGGGGCGCCTCGCTTCGTCGGTCAGCCCTGCGCGGTCTGCCGCGCCTGCTCCTGCTCCTCGCGCAGCTTGCGCTGGTAGGGCTCGGTGAGCTGCAGGGTGCTGAGGCCGAGTTCGCGGCGGACGAGCTCCGCGTCGTTCGTGAGGCGGTACAGGCGCAGGCCCGCGTGGTGCCGCAGCGCCCGCCACGCGCGGTACTCGACGTTGGCGGCCTTGCACAGGCGGTAGAGGCGCGAGCGCAGCGAGTTGGGATGCTCGAACTCGAAGACCTGCTCGTCACTGCCGAACAGGTCGCCCACGCCGCGCGTGGCGGCGTAGGCGCGCAGGGCGCCCAGGACCTCGTCGCTGGTGTGGACGAGGCGGCCGTGGACGCGGAGCTCGCCGCGCGTGAGCTGCACGTGGCTCCAGCGGAGCGAGACGATGTCGCCCGTGGCGAGCCCGACCTGCGCGCCGAGCAGGACGAGCGCGCGGTCCTCGACGTTCGCGTGCGAGACGAGCCGCGCGACCTCCGCGTCGTCGTAGTAGTCCCGGCGTTCGCCGGGCACGAAGGAGGGACGCTCCAGGATGCTGAACGGGTCGAGGTTCGTGCCGACCGCGCCGAGGCGCCGCAGGACCTTGTAGAAGGTGCGGGCCTGCGAGAGGCGGGTGGTGATGGTGGTGGGCCGACCGTCGTGCTTGGTGTGCAGGTACGTGAGGTAGTCGCGGCCGAAGTTGTCGTCGGGCGCGGCGAGGTGCTGGCCGTTGTCGCGTGCCCAGCCGATGAAGTCCTTGAGGGCGCTGAGGTAGTTGCGCTTCGTCGCGGTGCCTTCACGTCCGGGGTAGTGCGGCGCGACGTGCGTCCAGATGGCGTCGAGGTCGTAGCGGCGCAGGGCGCCGCGCAGGGCGCGGGTGCGGTCGAGGTGACCGACGAGTCGCCCGCCGTTTCCCTTCAGGTCGTCCTGGATGGCCTTGAACGGATCACTGGACATACTGAGTTTTATAGTCCCTCCGGAGGTGAACGACAAGTCCCCCGGTGGGGGCACACCCACCGGGGGACTCCTCAGGTGCTCACTTCCGGCGGGTCGTGGTCTTGGCGGCCTTCGTGCGTCCGCGCGCGCTCGCCGCGCGGCTCTGGCCGAGGTTCTGGCCCTTCTTGAAGCTGGCGTCCATCTTGCGGCGCGTCTCCTCCGCGAGGGCCTTGAAGTCCAGTTCGCCCCGCTCGAACGCGTCGATGCTGGGCTTCACGCGGGCTGCGCGGCGGGCGTTGCCGAGGTCCTTGCGGATGCTCTCGAACCACTTCTCGAACTTGGGCGTCACCTCGAACACCATGTCCTTGGCGTCACGCGCGTACTTCTCCTCGCTGCCACGGCGGCTGTACTGCTTGGGCAGTTCGAAGCGCTCGGGAATGTACGCCGCGTCGAACTCGCCCTCACGGACGGCGTTGCGGAAGAGCTTCACGAAGGTGTCGCTGCGCTGGGGGTTGTCGAGTTCCCGGATCTGTTCACTGAGTTTGCGGTAAGGCATGAATTCACTCCCGTCTGACTTCGAGCTCGTGACGTCAACACCCGATCGCGGCGCCCGCAATGCCGAAAAGTCGGTTCGGTCATGGCCGCACGACGTGCTGATCACAGACACTCTGATTGTCATGCCGATTGTAAATGTCTTCAGGGTCAGTTGGCAAGCAACACATCCGGGATGACATCAAGAGAATCATCAGGATTGAGAGCTCGAGGACAGAACGCAACGCGGCTCGCGGCATTTCTGTCGACGACGTGACGCGACGTGTCCGTCACCTCCGCGTCCATACCCCTTCAAAAAGGAGCCGCGCGGGTCACGAGGAACCACGCGCGGTCTTCATTCCCGGGAGTCGTCGCATGACGCCCGGCCGTGAGGGAGCCTCAACGCTCCGGAGCGTCCTCCGGGGAAGGCGGCACGCGCCGCCCGTCCACGTACGTGTCGATGACCGTCTCGTTCGACGGGACGGTCATCGGACGGCCCTCCACGTCGTCCGTGGGCACCCACAGGTGCAGGAAGGCATGCCGGGCATGGACGCTGACGCGTTCGGCCAGCACGCCGAGCATGCCGGGACTGACGTCGGCAGGCCACCACAGGCGCGCGTGGTGCGGCACCTCCCCGAGGCGGGCGCGCAGATCCTGGCCGAACGCGGGCGACAGGGCGTCGCGCCACGTTTCATAGACGTCGAGGACGCCGCGCAGGTCCACACCTTCGAGGGGAACCTCGAGGACGTGCACTTCCCGGGGGGTCGTCCGCACGAATGCTTGGGTCACGTCCGGATCAGACCAGATGGGCTGTCACAGGGATCTGACAGGACTCATCTGGCGGGCACGTTCTCCCAGGCGCGCTCGTCGAGCCCGACGTCGAGCCGCAGGTACGCGCCGTGCCGCGTTGGGACGTCCCCGAGGCCGTCCTCGTACCCGAGCAGGTTGAACCCGAGCGTGGCGCGCACGCCCGGCAGCACGCGCGCGCCCGCCTCCAAGCCGAGGGCCACGCGGGTGTCCCCGAGCGTGGGCAGGGTCAGCACCCTCAGCGCGGCCCCGAGGCCGTAGGTGTCGGTTGCCCACCACGTCGCGCCCAGACCGAACTGCGCGGCGCGCGCCCCGGGGTCGGCGGGTCGCTCGCGCAGGGCGAGGTCGCCCCGCACGGCGAGCGCGGCCTCGTGGTACTCGGTGGAGGCGGCGGCGGTGACCTCCGGCTGCGGCGAGAAGCTGCCGAGGGCCGCGTGCAGGGACGCGAGGGCGTTCCAGCGTCCATCGCGGTACGCCGCGCCGAGCGAGAGGCGCGCGCCGCCCGACACGCCGACCTCCGCCACGCCGTCCGCGCCGAGCGTGAGGCGTTCGTCCACGCGCACGCTCACGCCGGCGCGCGTGACGAGCTTCAGGGCCCCGTCCCGGACGCTCACGTCCGCCCCGGTGGTCGCGACGTTTCCGGGCGAGGTGAAGCGGGCGCTCGCCCCGAGCGCGGCCAGTCCGCTCCCGCTGGTGACGTCGTGCGTGAGGCTGCCGCGCAGGCCGAGCGTCACGCCGTCCGCGACCTCGAGGGACGTCTCCGCCCCGAAGCGCGCCCGGTTGCCCGCCCCGGACGCGCCGGGCAGGTCGTACGCGGCGGAGAAGTTCGTGCCGCCCAACCGTCCCTCGACGTGAGCGGCGCGGCGGCGAACTCCACCGTGACGATCGACGGCGGCGGCGGCGGCGGCGGTGGCGGGAGCGTGCTGCTGCAGGTGAACGTCACGTCGAGCGTCGCGGGGCTCGTCGTGAGGGCGGACGGTGGGAAGGGCGGAGACAACCGACCCGCGACCGGGGGCGCGCACGGACCGGGCGGCGGCGGTGGGGGCGGGTTCGTCGTGACGACCGGCGCGGTCTCGGCGTCCTCGTCGGTCGCGGGTGGGTTGAACGGCACGACCGAGCGCAACGGCGCCCTGGACGCCTGGGGCGCGTCGCCGGGATCGGGCGGGACGATCAGCGTGACGTCGTCCCTGACGGTGAGCGGTACCCCGGCGGGGTTCTCGTGCACGTCCTCCACGCTGACCCTGCAGAAGACCGTGACGAACTTGACGCGCGGCGCGGCGGCGGTGACGTCGAACACGGCCCTGCCGGGGGACGTGCTGCGTTACGTGGTGACGTTCTCGGTGTCGGGCAGTCTGGACGTGACGGGCGCGACCTTCTCGGACCTGGTGAACCTGTCGTGGGTGACGCCGTCGGGTTCGGCGACGCTGCTGTGCCCGCTCAGGTCGGGTCAGTCGTCGCCGACGACGGCCGCGTTCGCGCCGTCGGGTGGGGTGTACGCGGTGGACGTGGTGGGTACGTGCGGGCCGCTGTCGCCGGGCATGAGCGGCTCGGTGCGGTTCGACGTCACGGTGCGCTGAGCGTCGCCTCGCCCCAGGCGACGATGTGGCCGACGACGGGACTGAAGTCCGCGCCGACGTCGGAGTGACGGTAGGTGGTGCGTGGCGGCATGGTGGAGCGGGTGGTGCGGACGATCAGGCCGAGACCTTCGAGGTCGTCGAGCCGCCGGGCGAGGGTGGTGGCGCTCGCGGCGCCGGTGGCGCGGTGCAGGTCGTTGAAGCCGAGTTCGCCCTGACGGAGTTCGCGCATGACGGCCATGGCGGTTCGCCGCTGGAGCGCCGTGAGGATGACGGTGGGGTCGTGGGCGGGGTGGGCGTCCGTGAAGCGGTCGATGGCGTCGAAGGCGCCGCGCAGGGCCGCGCCGCGCGGCGTGAGGCGGTAGGAGCCCGCCTCGTGCGTGACGACGTCGGCGGCGCGCAGTTCGCGGAGGCGGGCGTGGAGGGTGGTGGCGCTCGCGGCGCGGGTGGCGCGCTGCAGTTCGCCGAAGCGCAGGGGACCGTCGCGCAGGGCGTGGACGACGGCGAGCGCGTGACGCGGTTGGAGCAGCGCGATGGCGGCGCGGGCGCCGGGTCCGGGCCCCGGCTCACACTCCACTTGTTGGAGCGCTCCATGTTCTGGCATACTCAGATCGATCTCCACTCCATTTTCTGGAGTCTACCTCTCCCCGGGACCGAACGAAAGGAAGGAACGCCGCATGAACCTCGCGATACTCGGAGGCACCGGCCGCACCGGCCGACTTCTCGTGGACCTCGCCCTGCAGGACGGGCACGACGTCCGCGTCCTCGCCCGCGATCCCTCGAAGGTCCACCGCACGCACGAACGCCTCACCGTCGTGCAGGGCGACGCGCGCGACCCGCAGGCCATCGCGCGTCTCGTGGAGGGCGCCGACGCCGTGCTCAGCGCCCTCGGACCCGTACGCGGCGGCCCACGTGACGTCATGACGTCCGCCGCGCAGGCGCTCGTCTCGCAGCTCGCGACGGCCCCCAGGCGTCGCCTGATCACCCTCACGGGCGCGGGCGTCCCGCACGAGGGCGACCGTCCCGGCGCCGTCGACCGGATCTTCGGCATCCTGCTGCGTCTGCTGCAGCCCGACGTGCTGCGCGACTCGCAGGGGCACGTGGACCTCGTGCGCGGTAGCAACCTCGACTGGACGGTCGTGCGCGCCCCCAGGCTCACCGACGGCCCCGAGCGCCCCCTCAGGGTGGGCCTCGTCGGCGACATCAGCCCGCAGCTGACCCGCGCGAGCGCCGCTCGATTCATGCTCGATCAGGTGGCCTCCGATCGATACGTCCGTCAGGCTCCGGCCATCAGCAACTGAGATGACGACCGTGGAGAGGGGTCCCGTGTTCGTCGTCGGCGCCACCGGACAGGTGGGCGGCGAGATCGTCCGTCAGCTCGTGCGGGCGGGCGTCGGGGTCCGCGCGGGCGTCCGCGACCCCGACCGGGCCGCCCTTCCCGAGGGTGTGGAGGCCGTCCGGCTCGACCTGACCGATCCCGCCACCTACGGCGCTCTGGAAGGCGCGCGCCGCATGTTCCTGCTGTGGGCGCCCGGTACGGACGTTCGCCGTCACGTGCTGCCCCTCATCGACGAGGCGGCGCGGCGCGGCGTGCGTCAGGTGGTGTTCCTCTCCATCCTCGGCGCGGAGCGCGTCCGGATCGTGCCTCACCGGACGGTGGAGCGGCACCTGGAGGCCTCGGGCCTGGGGTGGGTGTTCCTGCGCGCGAGCTACTTCATGCAGAACTTCACGGGCGTGCACCGCGACGACGTGCGCCTGCGGGACGAGATCTACGTGCCCGCCGGGCGGGGCCGCACCAGCTTCGTGGACGTGCGCGACGTCGCGGCGGTGGCCGTGCGGGCGTTCGCGGAGGGCTTTGAGCGCCGCGCGTACGACCTGACGGGGGACGCGGCCCTCACGTACGGGGAGGTCGCCGACATCCTGAGCGTGACGCTCGGGCGGCGCGTGCGGTACGCGGATCCGGCGCCGCTGACCTTCGTGCGCGTGACGCGCTCGCGCGGAACGCCGCTCGCGTTCGCGCTGTTCATGCTGGCGGAGTACACCGTGGCGAGGCTGGGCCTCGCGGGCCGCGTGACGGGCACCGTGCGGGAGGTGCTGGGCCGTCCCGCCACGTCCTGGCGCGTCTTCGCGGAGGATCACCGCCAGGTGTGGCTGCGCGGGGACGGCTGAAGGCGGAAGGAAGGGCGCGCCCCCGGGCGCGCCCTTCCTTCCGGGAGAAGGTCTTACTCGGTGGCGCCGATGGCGGCCTTGAGGGGGCTGGCGACCTTGAAGCGCACCTTCTTGCCCGCGGGGATGGTGATGCGCTCGGTCGTGCCGGGGCGGACGCCCTGACGCTCGGCGGTGGCGGTGACGCTGAAGGTGCCGAGGCCGGGCATGCCGACGGTCTGGCCGCTGCGCAGCGCCTCGACGAGGATGTCGCCGAGGGTGTCGAAGGCGTGGGCGGCGTCCTTCTTGCTGAGGCCGCTGCGGCTGGCGAGCAGGTCGACCATCTGGGTCTTGCCGAGCTTGCTGCTCTCCGCCTTGGCGGCGGGCTTGCTCTCGGCCTTCGCGGCGGGCTTGGCGGCCTTGGCGGCGGGTTTCGCGGCGCTCTTCTTCGTAGCCATGCTGGATACCTCCTGGAGTGGGTTGTTGTGCTTCGCCTCACTTGTAGCACATCACGATGGCGTCTGGAAGGGCATTCTTGGGGGGTGTGCCGGAAAACGCCGTCCGGCACGCGTCCGACGGGCTCATACTTCCCGTACCTGGAAGTGCCCTTCTGGACGCTGTTTTTTGCGTGCAGGACTGTTTTTCTCGCTGTGGCACGGCGTCCGGAACCGGTCGTATTATGGGAGAAGTATTTACTTTTGATTAAGATTTGATAAACGCGAAGTCATTCCGAATCTGCTCTTCCGGCGACGTGGACGTCCGCGACAAGCACGTCTTCATGCCCGACTCGCCGTGCCTCACGCGCCACTGACTACACTTCGAGTCCCGGGACCCGGCAACCCACCGATGCCCCCGAAAGGAGACCACATGGCCCTCCACGCTCCTCACCACCGCCGCGCGGTTCGACTCCTCGTGACTGCCGCCCTGACCGCCGCCCTCCTCGGCGCCTGCGCGCAACCCCAGACCACCGGACAGGACCGATCCGACGTCACCCTCAGGTCGTGGAGTCGTGGGCCGAACGCCCCGGCACCCCGCTTCGAGGCCCAGGGCGCCGCCCTCGGCGACCGCCTCTACCTTCTCGGCGGGTTCGACCGCATGCCCACCACCGACTACCGTCCCCTCGCCACGACCCGCGCCGACGTCCTCGACCCCACGAGCGGGACGTGGAGCGCCCTGCCCGACCTGCCCGTCAAGCTCACGCACGCCGCCGTCACCACGGACCCCTCACGAGGCTGGATCGTCCTGGCGGGCGGCTTCGTCGGTGATCACCCCGGGCCGTCCACGGCGGACGTACTGGTTTACGACACCACCACGCGGACCTGGTCCGCGAACGTCCTGCCCGACCTGCCCGCCGCGGTCGGCGGCGGCGCCCTCGTGCGGCTGGACCGGCAGCTGCACTTCTTCGGCGGCGTTCCCCGCGCGAACGGCGAGTACGGTCAGGACTCCAGCGGCCACTGGACGCTCGATCTCGACGCGCCCGGGGAAGGCTGGCAGGCGCGCGCGCCCCTGCCCAACCCTCGCAACCACATGGCGGGCGTGGTGGTGGGAGGCCTGATCTACGCCGTGGGGGGGCAGCACAGGGGCAACGAGACGGACGGCAACCAGACGAGCGTCGACGTCTACGACCCCGCCACGGACACCTGGAAGGGGCGGGCGGACCTGCCGTTGCCCCTCAGTCACACGAGCGACTCCACGGTCGTGTGGGAGGGCCGCGTCCTTGTCGTCGGCGGTGTGACGAACGGGCAGAAGAAGGTCGGCGGCGTCCTCGCCTACGACCCGGCCGCGAACACCTGGGCGAGCGTCTCGACGTTGCCGGAGAGCGCGGTCCGGCAGTCGCCCATCGCCGACGTGGTGCAGGGCCGTCTGGTCGTCACGACCGGTTCCGACGACGCGGGCCCGACCGCCACCACCTGGACCGCGGCGCCCTGAGCGCCCTCGCGGGTCAGCTGCGCGCCGGGACCGTTCCCGGCGCGCGCGCCGAGCGCCAGTCGCCGTCCGGCACCCGAGTCGCGCCCGGTCCCGCGAGCCGCTCCTCACGCGCGTAGACGTACACCCAGGCCCGCTCGGACGTGCCGCCCTCCACGACCACGTCCACGAGGACGCGAGCGTACAGGGGCGGCGTCTCGTCGAGGCCTTCGAGCCGATCGAGCCGCGCGAGCGCCCCGGGCCACACGGCCTCGGCGAAGGTCAGCAGGACGCCGCGCACGACCTCGTCCGGTGTGCCGGGCGTGACGGCCGGATACCCCTCGGGGTCGAGGTGCCACAGCTCGAAGCCCGGCAGGCAAGCCGTCCGCGCGCCCGTGACCTCACCCGCGACGCCCGCGTTGTACTCGCCGGGCATCAGGGTGCCGTACACGAACACGGCGCGCGGCGAGGCGTCCGGGTCACCAGTCACGCATGACCTTCCCGGCCCGTCTGCCCGAGACCCGCACGTACGCTCGGGTGGTGTTGATGTCGGCGTGCCCGAGCACCTCCGCGACGGCGGCGAAGTCGCCGAGCGCCTCGTACAGCCGCGTGCCCGTGTGTTTGCGGAAGGCGTGACAGCCGCGCCAGTCGCTGCGCGGGCGTCCGCGCTCGTCGTACTCGCCCTCGCGGACGAACAGGGGCGCGAGCACCTTCGACGCGGCGGCGCGGGTCCGGAACGGCAGGACCTTCGTGGCGTCGGCGCCGCGCCGGAGGGGCAGCGCGCGGGTGGTGCGCAACGCCGCGACGAGCCGGTCGGAGAGGTACACCTCGCGTGACTTGCGGCCCTTGCCGCTCCGCACGATGAGGTAGGGATCGTCGTCGTCGAGGTGCACGTCGGTCCAGGCGAGGTCGAGCGCCTCCTGGATGCGCAGGCCGGTGTGGGTGAGGAGCAGCACGAGCGCGCGGGCGCGCAGCAGTTTCTCGCGTTCGCGTCCGCTCGCGCCGAGCAGGCGCTCTTCCAGGGTGCCGACGACGCGGCGGATGACGGCGGCGCTGTAGGGCGGGTTCTTGGTGAGGGGATGCTCGTGGTCCTTGGGGACGCGCACGCCGACGAAGGGCGCGCTCTCGGTGGCGCCCGCCCAGCGCAGGGCCTTGTACAGGGCGCTCGCGGCGGCGACGCGGCTCCTGACGGTGGCGATCTTACGGCCGTCCTGCAGGAGGCGCAGCACGTAGGCCTGCGCGTCGTCCTGGGTCAGGCGCAGGAGGCTGAGGGCGGCGCGGTCGGCATGCGCGGCGAACTGCGCGACGCCCGTGCGGTAGGCGCTGAAGGTGTGTGGGCTCGCGAGGATGCCGCTCGCGCCGTAGAGGCTCATGTAGCCCTCGGTGAGGGCCCACAGGGCGGCGGCGTCCTTGCTCGCGGCGGCCTCGACGGCGCGGCGTCTGCGTTCCTCGGGATGGAGGGCGAGGAGCTCGCGGGCGCGGCTTCCCCTGTCGGCGCGGTAGACGTCGAGGGTCATGACGGGTGTGGAGACGGGAGGCGGAGGAGCATGACTGCGAGTTTACATAAGATCATTTATGTTTGCTGTCTGATACCTTTCAGACGGCGTGCCGCCGAACGACGTAGATTCTCCGGTTCGCGCCGCGTGCCTGCCAGGTATCCTGATCGGTCTGCTCGAAGGCCAGGGGGCGTCCGGCGTCCATGGTGGCGCGCCGCATGGCGCTCTCGGGGTCACGCCGCAGGTCCACGAAGGTGGGCGCCTGGGTGCTGCTGTGGTGGGTGATGACGTACACGTCGAGGGTGGGGAACGTCATGTGTTCAGGGTAGTGGTGGGGAGACTTGTTTCACAAGTTTGCCATGGGTCGTCTGCTGTGGGCACGCAACGCCAGCTTCGACCTGTCTAGACAATTTTATAGATATAGAAAACAGGGCGACGGAGGAGCAGCAGGCTCCTCGCCGTCCGCGGCGACACGCTCGGGATGACCCTGGAGAACAGGAAGCCGAACACCCCCGAACTCCTCGCCTTCGCAGCGGCGCGAGCGGGAAGACGGGCACCGACGGTCGGGGCTCCACGAGGGACGAATGGACCAGGGAACCGGGGAGCGAAGACAACACGACAATCTATAAAAATAACGTTACAGCACCGGCTTCATCGAACGACATCATTGAACGACTTCATCCCCTACCCGGTACAACCAGAGCTTGCGTTGACGTCGATCGCGCTCCACCTGAGCGCGAAACTCCTCGTCCTCCGCCATGCGCGTCTCCGTCCGGGCCAGCGACGCCTGCGTCTGAGACGCGTGCGCCCGAACGGCCGCCATCGTCACGTCGAGCACCTCCGAGACGTCCACGACCACGTCCGGATCTCCCAGTTCACGCAAATCCTCCTCACGTCCGAAAGCCACGCATGCCACCACAGGACGTGCCTCCGACGGCAGACGTCGCACTGCACGCACCACCGCGTCCGCCATCGCCTCGTGATCCGGATGCACCGCGTATCCCGGGTAGTACGTCAGCACGCGCGTCGGCTCCAGTTCCAGCAGGGCGGCGTGCACGATATCGGCGAGCGCCTCGGGATCCTCGAACTCCAGCGTCTTGTCACGCAGGCCCAGAAGACGCAGGTCCGAGATCCCCAGAACGGCGCAGGCCTCACGCAACTCCCGCTCACGGATGGTGGGCAGCGACTCGCGGGTCGCGAACACCGGCCGGCCCATGTTCCGTCCCGCCTCCCCCAGCGTCCCGCACAGGTACGTCACTGGCACCCCGCGCCGCGCGTAGAGCGCGATGACCCCGCCGAAGGCGAGCGTCTCGTCGTCGGGATGCGGCAGCACCACCAGCACGTGCCGCTCGGGCGGCAGACCGCTCGGCAGGCTCATGACGGGAAAGGCCTCTCGCTGAGCTCCAGCGCCACGCCGAGCCCCCCATCGGCGTCGTGGCCCGCGAGCAGCAGACGCCCCAGGCCGTCCACCTCCCAGTCGGTCAGCCCCTCGGCATACACCCAGCCGAGCTCCAGCTTGAGGCCCACCCGGTACGGCCCGGAACCGGTGATCAGGCCCCTCTCGTAGCTCACGAGGCCGTTGCGGACGTACGCGCCGACCGGCGTCGCCTTCCCGTCCCGCAGACGCGCGTAAGCGCCCGCGTTCGTCTCCAGATGCAGGTACATCGGGCGACCGCGGCGGACGTCGAGTTCCCGCTGGACCGCCTCACGTTCAATTGCGCGCAACTCGTGCTCCTCGCCTCATGCCGAGGGTCATCTTACCCGCCGATCCACGCTCGCGTCACGCGGACGCCGACGGGCGACCATGCCATCCTGAAGCGATGAGTGAAAGCTACTGCCGCGCCGTTCGCGAGGGGCGACTGCCCGACGTGCACCGCGCCTACCACGACGAGCAGTACGGATTCCCCCTGCGCGAGGATCACGAGCTGTTCGAGCGGCTGGTGCTGGAGATCAATCAGGCCGGGCTGTCATGGACCACGATCCTGCGCAAGCAGGAGGCGTTTCGAGCGGCCTACGCGGACTTCCGTCCGGCGTGCGTCGCGGCATTCGGCGAAGCGGACGAAGCCCGACTCCTGACCGACGTCGGCATCATCCGCAATCGTCTCAAGATCCGCGCCGCGGTCGAGAACGCACGCCGGATCCTTGTCCTGATCGGGCGGCACGGGAGCTTCGCGGCCTGGCTCGACCACCATCACCCTCAGGACCCGGACAGCTGGGTACGCCTGATGCGACGCACCTTCGTGTTCATGGGCCCGGAGATCGTCCGGGAGTTTCTCGTCAGCACGGGTTACCTTCCGGGCGCCCACGAGCACGACTGCCCGGCGCAGGCGCGAATCGTGGACCTTCAGCCCGCCTGGACGAAGGCCGCCAGCGCCGAGCGAAGCCCGTGAGGGCCACCAGAATGGCCCTGAAGGGCCGAGGGGCGCCGCGACGCACTCCTGGGACCCGTCGACCTCCGCAGGGCCCTTCCTGGCGTTTCTGACGCGAAGGAGTCGGTCAGCGGCTCGCGACGGTCCCGACCGTGATCCGCGCCTCCCGAGCGCGCCGTTCCCACTGCGCGATGGCGTCCCGGATCGTTTCCTCGTCCACCGTGTCCTTGCCCTCACCGATGAACGTGTTGTTCATCGCCGTGCCGGCCCCGTTGTGAAGGTCCGCGCGTCGATTGTTCAGCTCGGGCCTCGGAGGTCCCCAGGACACGATGTTGTCGCTCGCGACGACCGTTCTGGGGTCCTGTTTCGCGGTGCGGCAGTAGTCGCGCAGGTAGATGCCGGCGTCCGGTTCCGCGTCGAGGCGGCGGCCATCGGACATGACGCCACGCGCGAGGATGACGTTTCCCACGATCCGCTGGTCATTCCCTCCAGCCACGGCGATGCCGTAGTTGCTCGTCTCGATCACGGTATTGCCGACCGCCTCACTGTAGCCGGAGGCGCCGCAGGCGTCGCCGAGCACAATCCCGCCTCCACTGAACGAACTGCCCAGCGGCCAGCCGTACGCGCCGATGATCAGGTTGTTGTTCACCCGAATGGGCGAGCCGGGCAGTCCGCTGGAGTTGTACAGGTTGATGTTGTCCTCGACGCGGCTCTCACCGGGCTGGTTCTCGACGCGATTCCACTCGATCGAGGCGTCCCGTATGCCCTGGACCCGATCGAGCTGGACGAACGCCACGGGGTAGAACGCGGTCTGCCAGCCGCCCTTGCCGTCGCTGTAGCGGCCCTCGATGTTTCTCGCGGTGTTGTAGCGGACGGTGATGGTCTGTCCGGCGTCCGCGCGTCCCGTCCAGGTATTGACGAGAATGCCCGAGGTCCGCTCCGTGTGACTGCGCTCGACGACAAGAGCGCGAACGCGGTAGCCCGCGAAGAACCGTCCTGGATAGCGGCCCGCCTCCTCCGGATGAATGCCGACACCGGTCACGTTGCGCACGACGACGTCCGCGTCCCCGGCGGTCGCGTTGATCAGATCGCCCACCGCGCGAATGGTGGCGTCCTGAATGACGACGCGTTCGGTCGTGCGGATCACCACGGCCGGTTCACGAGGATTGAAGCTTTCCCACTGGCCGCGGTACACCCCGCCCTGGGTGATGACGATCGGTCCCGTGAAGCCGGGCGTATGCGGTCGAGTGGCATAGTTCGGCGCACAGGCCGTGAGGGCCGCGAGGACCGAGAGGCCGAGAACACGCAGGATGAGTCGGACGTCGTGGGTGTTGCAGGATGTTCTCGGGTCTCGTCGCATGTCGCCTCTCGTGCAGAATCGAACTGATGAGGCGAGTGTAGGAACGTCCTCGTTTCAGGAACGTCAACGGGCGACGAAGCCTGAAAAGACCCGTCCGGCCGATCTAGACAATATCGGACAATTCGGTGGGTTCACCGCGGTCGATGCTGGCCAGAACGGCGCGCAGACTGCTCGCGGCCTGATCGGCCCCGACCTCGCGGATGGCGGCGAGGGTGGACCTCTTGGTGAGGTCCGGGGCGAGCGCCTCGACGCTCAACGCGTCGGTCAGCATCTCGTATTCGCGCGCCGTGAGTCGGTCGCCGAGCGCGACCTTGAGCACGTTGCGAACCGAACGGGCGCGCTCGGAGGGCGTCATGGCCTCCCAGGCCTCCTGCTCGGCCACGTCGACGGTGGACACCTCCAGCAGTTTCGGCTGTGCGGACGTGGTGACGCCCGGGTGCCCTTGCTGACCCAGTCGACTGCGGTAATCCTCGGGATTGCGGATGTACGAGACGATGAAGGCAGCCGGACTGCGAATCTTGGCGCCGGTCGTCAGGACCTGCTCGGCCTCGGAGAGGCGTTGCGCGACGAGGTCGTTGCCGTGGGCCTCGATGAGGGACGCGACGATCTTGGGAATGACCTTGTGCTTGTGCAGGCGGGCCGCGAGGTCCGGATTGGTCACCTCGGTATCGCTGGAGAAGGTGTACGTGACCGTCTGGGCCGAGCCCCGTCCATCGTACCGGACGTCGCGCAGGTAACCGGTCCGCAGGAGGTCCTCGTGAGGCTTTTCCAGGGTCCGGCGGATTCGATCCGGCGCGAGGTCGGCCATGCGGCATCGGCGGCCCCACACGACGAGGTTGCACGAGAACCGGTCGAGTTTGAGGTCCGGCTGGGCGGGATTGTGCCGAAGCCCGTCGAGCAGCCGGAAGAGTGCGCGGGCACTGTGTTGGCCAAGGTCACGCAGAACGTCGCCGTTGAGCGGCTTGAGATGCCCCGACCGCAGGCTCAGGGCGATCTGGTTGGAAAGCTCGACCTCGATGATGCTGTCGGCGCTGAGGCCGTCACGGATACTGCTGATGAAGCGGACGTTCTGGAAATGCCGGAAGGTCTCGGTCAGCCACTCCCCAGCCGAGAACCAACCGCGTTGCACCGTGTAGGTGCTGTGCGAGAGCCTCATGAGGCTCTCGCGTAAGGCGCCGTAGTAGCGACCGCTGGTGTCGAGACCACTCGCTCGCAGGATCTGGTAGGCCGTCGCACGGATGCGGTTGCTGGGCGGGCAACCCTGCCAGACGAAGAGGTTCTGGACACCGATGACGAAGTCGGTATCGAGGCCGTGGGGGACACCGTAGTCAGGCGTGCTCTTGCACGAGACGCTGATCTCGCGGTCCTCGTCCACGTAGGAGTCGGACCACGACACCCAGTCCTTGCCGATGCGCTTCTGGATGCTGATCAGTCCGTGCCGGGACAGGTTCAGCTCGTCGAACAGGCTGAGTTGCTCCTTGCTGTCGGTGACCTTGCGCATCCTGTTGTTGAATATATCTGTAGAAAAGAAAAAAAGAAAAAAAAAGAATGTTGTATACCACCACAAGGGAAATGGCGAAAGGCCCTCCTGGAGGGCCTTTCGCCGACCGAATCCACCGAATCGTCCGATAGTTTTGGGCTCGAATCCACCGAATCGTCCGATAGTTTTGGGCCCGAATCCACCGAATCGTCCGATAGTCGTTTCGCGAATCCACCGAATCGTCCGATAGTTTTGGGCCCGAATCCACCGAATCGTCCGTCGGACGATTCGGTGGATTGTAACTTTAGAACGAAAAGCGGAAAAAGACCATCCCAGAGGGCGAAAAGTATGAATTTCCACCGAATCGTCCGATAGTATGAGAAGTCTGAAACCCACCGAATCGTCCGATAGTCGTTCCGCGAATCCACCGAATCGTCCGATAGTTGTGGAAAACCTATTCAGAGAACGTCTGGGACGGGGTTTAGCTGCAGAATCCACCGAATCGTCCGATAGGGGCCGCTGCAGAATCCACCGAATCGTCCGATACACCCCCATTTGGGGGTACGAAACCCACCGAATCGTCCGAATCAAAACCAAACTTCGACGCCTTCCATTATCAAGTTTTGCGGGACCCACAGAGAGTTTCACGCGAGCATCAGCATCGTGCGGAAGGCTGGGGAACGTAGATGAGAACGCAGATGAGAGACCATGAGAGGGCTCTCATCTGCGGCCGGGACCTGTACTTCACCGGGCCGTCTGGGTCCTCAAGCGCTCGATCACCCCTGGATCCTCGAGGGTGCTGGTGTCACCACGGACATCCTCACCCGCCGCGATCTGCCTCAGGACGCGCCGCATGATCTTGCCGCTCCGGGTCTTGGGCAGTGCGTCGGCGAAGCGAATCTCGTCCGGGCGGGCGATGGCGCCGATCTCCCGTACGACGTGTGTCCGCAATTCCTCGGCGGTCGCGGTTTCTCCTGTCTGCAGCAGCACGAACGCCACCACGCATTCGCCCTTCACGTCGTCCGGACGCCCCACCACCGCCGCTTCGGCCACGGCCGGATGGGCCACGAGCGCGCTCTCCACCTCCATCGTGCCAAGACGATGGCCGCTCACGTTGAGGACGTCGTCGATGCGGCCCACCACCGTCACGTAACCGTCCACGTCCCGGCGCGCGCCGTCCCCCGCGAAGTACACCCCGTCGATCTCACCCCAGTAACTGCGGTGGTACCGCTCGTCGTCGCCGTGTACGGTACGCAACATGCTCGGCCAGGGGCGCCGCAGCACCAGCAGGCCGCCCTCGTCCGGGCCGAGTTCCTGTCCGGTGTGATCCACGATGGCGGGCTCTACCCCGAACATCGGCAGGCCCGCCGAACCAGGCTTCATCGCGTGTGCGCCCGGCAGGGTCGTCAGCATGATGCTGCCCGTCTCCGTCTGCCACCACGTGTCCACCACGGGACAGCGCCCACCGCCGATCGTGCGGTGGTACCACACCCATGCCTCCGGATTGATAGGCTCCCCCACGCTGCCGAGCAGGCGCAGGCTCGAGAGGTCGTACTGGGCGGGCAGCTCGTCGCCGGCACGCATGAACGCGCGGATCGCCGTCGGCGCGGTGTACAGGACCGTCACCCCGTGGCGCTGGACAATGCTCCAGTAGCGGCCCCAGTCGGGATGGTTCGGCGCGCCCTCGTACAGCATCACCGTCGCGCCGTTCAGCAGAGGTCCGTACACCACATACGAGTGCCCCGTCACCCAACCGACGTCGGCGGTGCACCAGAACACGTCGTCCTCTCCGAGGTCGAACACGGCCTTCGTGGTGAGGTACGTGCCCACCATGTAGCCGCCCGTGGTGTGCACGACGCCCTTGGGCTTGCCGGTGCTGCCCGACGTGTACAGGATGAACAGCGGCTGCTCCGCGTCGAGCGCGGCGGCCTCGTGCGTGGCGGGCTGCGCGGCGAGCTGCTCGTGCCACCAGAGGTCTCTCCCATCGGTCATGGGGACGTCCTGCCCGGTCCGGCGCACCACGAGTACCTTCTGCACGTCTGGCGCGCCCGTGAGCGCCTCGTCCGCGTTCGCCTTGAGAGGGACCACACTCCCACGGCGCTGGCCGCCGTCGGCCGTGATCAGCACACGACTCCCCGCGTCCTTGATGCGCTCGCACAGCGCGCTCGCACTGAATCCACCAAACACGACGCTGTGCGCCGCGCCGATGCGGGCGCAGGCCAGCATCGCCACGACCGCCTCCGGCACGAGTGGCAGGTAGATCGTGACGCGGTCGCCCGCACGCACGCCGAGGGCTTCCAGCGCGTTCGCGGCCCGACAGACCTCGGCGTGCAGGTCCCGGTAGGTCACGCGGCGCACCTCGCCGTCCTCACCCTCCCAGAGGATCGCGGTGCGGTCCCCACGCGCCTGGAGATGACGATCGAGGGCGTTGTACGCGACGTTCGTCCGCCCGTCCACGAACCAGCGGGCGTGTGGCGGCTGCCAGTCCAGGACGCGCGTCCACGGCGCGAACCAGTGCAACTCGCCCGCGACGTCCGACCAGAAGGTGTCAGGGTCCTCGAGGCTCTGACGGTAGAGGCGCCGGTAGTCGTCGGCGTCGAGGGCCGCGCGGAAACCCTCGGGTGGTGAGATCACTCGCGTCTCGTGTAGAACGTTCTCGATACGGTCGGTCATGGATAATCCTCCTTGGGTGGAGCGAGACAGGAGGGCGGGCGCTGCAACCTGCCCCGGTGGGCGCCGAATTGTGGGTGAGCCCAGTATGCGCCTCACCGCGACGAAAGTCACTGGTTCCTGCCGACGAATCGTCGTGTGGAACGTCGCGGAGGCCGGACGGATGGACGGACGGCACTTCGTCTCCTCACGCTTGATCAGATTTCAGTCAGTTAAGAGAGACGTGAAGTGCGCTTACCCCGATTCTTTCCCGAATCCATCTCGAACATCCTCAAGGGATCGGCGCCTCGGGGATGAGGGACCGCGCGGTGGTGGAGAGGCGCATCAAAAACGTTAATTGCATGCCGTCTGATCCGGCTTGATTTCTGACGCAGCGTCCTACCCTTCGTTAAGCGTTAATCCAACGTCTATGACGCCCCGTGCGGATCCTGATGGTTGTCTGTACAAAAATTAAGCATTTCCCCAGTGCATTCCTGAGAAGCCAGGATTTAGGATGAGCTCGGCAAGACAACTTCACGACCCATTCCGAACCATCGGAAGAATGGGGAAAGGAAACTCATGCGTCAGATCATTAACCCCCGTTTTCCCAAGATCGCCGGACTCCTCGTCACGCTCAGCCTCGGCGTCGTCGCCTGCGGTACCACCGAGACCCCGACCCCCGTCGAACAGAACACCGTGACGGGCATCAATTTCGGTGCCACGGCCTACAGCGTCGAGGTCGGCAAGACCGTCACCATCACCGCCGTCGCGACCGGCACCGGCACCTTCGACAACAAGGTCACCTTCTCGTCCAGCGACCTGACCGTCGCGACCATCAACGCCACCACCGGCGTCGTGACGGCCCTCAAGGCGGGCACCGTCACCATCACCGCCAAGTCCGTGGCGAACGCCAGCATCACGAAGAACGTCACCCTCAACGTCACTGCTCCCGCGGCCCTGACCACCGTCGCGGCGATCAGCTTCCGTGACACCGCGAACACCACGTTGCCGACGGGCTTCACGGGCAACTCCGGCGCGGCCTACAACACCACCACCGGAATCGGCTGGGTCACCGAGGCGAGCGCGGGCACGGCGAACCTCGTTGGCGTCGACTTCACGGGCAACGGGCGCACCCGCACCACCACCGACACCACCGTCCCGACCGAGCAGAAGTCGTTCATCCACATGCAGTACACGGGCGCCAACGCCACCACCAACACGACGCCCGGCGCCTTCGAGTACAAGCTCCCCAACGGAACGTACACCGTGACCGTGAGCGTCGGTGACCTGGACGCCGCGAACTCCAGCGTCCCGTTCGACAGCACGCACTACATCAACGTCGAGGGCAAGCCGTTCATCAGCGCCTTCAAGCCCCAGACCGGCACCCTGTTCAAGACGCAGACCGATACGGTCACCGTCACGGACGGTTCGCTGACCGTCGACGCCAAGGGCGGCACCAACACCAAGCTCAACTACATCATCATCAAGAAGTAACACCGCGACGATCTCGACACCACAGGATCCAGGTGTTTGAACAGAAGGACCGCCGGGATGGGCGGTCCTTCTGTCTGCATCATCACCACTCCATGAGCGGATCGTGAAGTATCCTGGGCCATGCCCTTCATACAACTCGCCCTCCTCGGGTACGGCGTCGCGCTTGCCCTCGTCCCCACCACGCTCGCGGGCGCACTGCTCGTGAGACGGACGCGGGGAGAAGGCTGGGAAGTTCCGCTCGAATGGTCTCCCGAGCTCGAAGGCATCCTCGACCCGCCTCCAGGAACACCCCGCGTCGTGAGGACCACCGAGACCCGCGCGGCAAGGGGAACGCCGGACGAACGCGGCCCCGTCCCCACCTGAACGGGCTCAGCGCGTCACGGGAAGCGCGACGCGCGTCCCCTCGCCCGCGTCGTCCGACAGCACCAGCACCACGGCATCGGGTGACGTGCCGCCCGGTTCGGGCACCGTGATCGTCCACGCCGCGCCCGAAGGTCCCGAAGACAGACCTCGCGAGCCCAGGACGCTCCCATCCGCCCGCTCGACCCGCACCTCCGTCGTCTCCGGACCCGAGCGCCCGGAGACCGTCACGCCCGCCGGCCCGGCGCGCGCCACAAGATCGGCGGCGCCCGGCACCACCCGCCGCGCCTCGTTCCCGGCGGCGTCGAAGCCGTACACCACGTAGGGCGCGTCCTCCAGCAGGACACCGTCACGCACGTACCGCCACGTTCCATCCACGCAGTCCACGGACGCCTCGCGCCGCACCCCCACGAAGACGTCCACGCGGACGACCGACGAAGGGTCGCGGCACACTCCACGCGCGTCGAGGGTGTAGTAGCCCCGCTCGATCAGATCCAGACGGACCGTGGCGGTCAGGATCGGCGCGTCCAGATCCACGCTCACCCCTCCCGGTGCGGGCGCGCCCACACAGGCCCACAGGAACGGCGCCAGCCCCGGCAGGAGCGCCACGAGCGGCGGGCGACGCCGGCTCACGGCGTTCCCCCACCGTCGAGCGTGAAGGTCACGGCGGCCCCCGCCACGGCCTCCACACGCACGAAGGCGCCGCCCGGGCCCACCACGGCGGATGTCCCGTCCGGTCCACTCCCGGGCGCCGCACGCTCGAAGTCCGGTGAGAACACCTCCACGGTCGCGGGTCCGGCGCCCCAGCTCAGGACGCACCCTCCCGAGGACCCGCACGCCCCAGCCGGGACCCGCCACCAACGGGACGCGCCCGCCGTCACCGTCGCCTGGACGCCGGGCGCGACCTCCAGCCGTGTGAGGTCCACCACCGGGAGCTCCACCGGCTCGAACACCGCTCCGTAGAAGTTCGTGAGCGCGGCGCGTACCACCACGCGGTCTCCTGACGCCCCGGAAAGCAGGTCGGCGCCGTCGTACCGCCACGGGACTTCGCCCGTCAGCGCGTCCGGCTCACCCAACGACACGGGAAGCGCCGCGTCCCCCGTCCCGAGCGAGACGGTCACCCCCCGATTCGCGCCGATTCCCTCGTCGGCGGACGGGACCGCCTCGCCGGACACGAACGGTTCCTGCCGGAACACCACCGGACTCGTCACCCCAAGACGTCCGGGCGATCTGCCCGTGAAGGTCTCGTCGGAATACCGACCGTAGAACGTCCGGACGACCTCCCTGAATTCCGCCCGCTCCTCCCCCGTCCTGACCCACGCGCGCGTCGTGACGGTCAGACGGGGCGACTGCAGGACGTACGGCGTCTCGGGCGCGTCCGCGACGGTCGTGACGCTCACACGCGCGCCCAGCGCGGACACCACCTCCTCCTTCGTGCGGGCATCGACGACCAGACCCAGCGTTCCTCCGGCCGTGTAGGAGGGCTCGGCGTAATCGCTCGCGGGGACCCGGTAGCGGCGCCCCCCGACCTCCGGGGTCACGAGGCTCAGCGAGAGGTCGGCCTGCATGCCGGCGCGCAGCGGCGTCTCCCCGTACGTGGACGAGTCGATGCGGATGACCCCCGCGTCTCCCGGGTCGTCGAGCGCGCCGAGGGGTCCGGAAGCGCCACGCGCCGCGCCGGCCTTGACCTGCTGGAGGGCCGTGACCTCCAGCCCGACCTGCCGTGGGTCGGCCAGGGCGTGCAGCACGAGGCTCACCGAGGGATGCGCCAGGTCCACGGGAACCCCCTCGCCTTCCGGGTCGCCCCGAACGCCGTACGCGAGGAAGCCGCCGTCCGGGGCGGTCCTGCCGACCGATTCGAAGCGGTACCGTCCCTCGGGCAGCCGCAGGCGTGTGGTGGGACGCTGGGTGCCGAGCTCCACGTAGGGCGTCCCGCCCGCGTCCGTGACGGTGCCCTCCGGGTCGAACACGAGGGGACGTTCGAGGAGGACGTCCTCGGCCCGGTACACCCTGACCTTCACGTAGGTCACGGGGCTCGCGCCACGCTCGTCGACGGGGAGGCCCAGCGCGGAGGGCCCGCCTGGCCGCGCGCGCAGCGGCGCCGTGACCGTCAGCGTGACGAGCGGCCCCTGCGCGGAGGCGGGTGGCGCGAGCCGGGCGCAGGCACCCAGCGAGAGGGCCGCGCCCAGCAGAAGCAGGGGCATTCGGAAAGGGTGGGCGTATCCGGCGCGCATCGAGTCGAGGTTACGGTAGGGTGGCCCGCCCTCAGGCGGATGAACGCGAGCCTGAGCGATCCTGCGGGGTTCGGCGGTCCGCTCGCCGGGCCGTCACGACCGGCCCCTCGTCGGTGAAGGCCAGGCCGTCCCACGGGGCGGCGGCGCGGTCCACCAGACCGCCGACGCGCGCGTTGAAGGTCGTGAAGGCGTGCCCGAGGTCGAGCAGGTGATCGTGCAGGTCCACCGCCAGGGCCTGCCAGTACGGACGCCGCCACAGGGAGCGTGGCGTGCACAGCGCGGTCATCCCCACCCCGCGAGGAGTGGTCGGCCCCACGAGCGCGCAGGCCAGGAGGGCGCCTCCGGACGTCCAGACGTGCAACTCGGCGTGTCGAACGTGGGTGAGGGCGGCGCGCATGACGTCGCCCTCCTCGGGTGACCGCGGCAGGACGTGTCGAGCGTACGCCCACAACCAGGGAACGAGCAGGGAAAGGTCCTCCTCCCGCGCGAGCCGCCGCTCGCCCGGAACGTCGAGACGGTCAATCCGCGTGTGTCCCGCGCGGCAACGGAACGTGGGCCCGAACGTCCACGCTCCTGCATGGGCCGCCGTGAAGGCCAGCACCGAGTGAGCAGGACCCGTGACGGCATCGACGTCGTCCCACGTGTCCCCGGTGTTCGCGAGCGTCACCGCGGCGGTGGGGCCGATCGAGAGGTGCAGGGTTCCCGCGTCCACGAGCGCGGCCAGCTCGACCTGCCCTCCCGTGGTGACGAGGGCGGCTCGTGTGTCCTTCCCCGCGCGCGCCTGAACGAGCGCCCGGGCGATCGGCTCGGCGTGCAGGGCTTCGCGCGCCATCAGGTGGGGCGCCGCCGCGAGCAACCACGCGCCCGGATCGTCGAAGTGGTGGACTCGCACCCGTCCATCCTAGGGCCGTCGACCATGGAGTGAAGTGGCGGTGTTCCGCCTGCTCGAGCTCATGCCTGAAAACGTGAATTTGGGTCCTCGTGCGAGCGGTGTGGTCCCGCTTCGTTCAAAAGATCGGGATCGTGAAAACCCGAATTCGGGTGAGGCGTGTCGTCCATGGCGGTGGCACGAAAACCCGAAAACGGGAAGACGGGCTTAGACCCTTCGCAGGGACCGCCTTACAGAGAATGCTGGCCTGGACGGGCGAAGGCACGCCCCGCCCGGCGGAGACACCTGATTGACTAAAAACCTGAAAACCTGCGAAGCTGAAAAATTGAAAACGAGTGAACGGGCCTTCAGGATTTCGGGTAGAGTGACGCATGTTCAGAATCGCAGTCGCGAACGAGAAGGGCGGTGTCGGGAAGACCGTCACGGCCGTCACCCTCGCCGCCCTCCTGGCCGACCGGGGGCCCACCCTGCTGGTCGACGCGGACGAAACCACCGAGAGTGCCCGCGAGTGGGCGCACGCCGGAGCCGGAATGAACTTCGAGGTTCTCACGCTTCCGGACTTCGAGACGCTCGAGGACGTGTCCTACTCGTACATCGTCATCGACACGAAGGCCGGCGAGGCGAACGCGGACCTGCTGGCCCTGTCGGAGGCGGTGGACCTCCTCGTCGTGCCGACGAAGCCCGACGCGCTGAGCATGCGCGCGCTCGCGCGGACGCTCGCGCCGCTGGTCGACCGCGGCGTCTCGAACTTCAAGGTGCTGCTCACCGACGTCCCGCCCGCTCCCAGCACGGACGGCCACGAGGCACGGCTCGGCCTGCACGAGCTGGGCGTACCGGTGTTCGCGCGTGATATCCGGCGGGCGAGCGCGTTCAACAAGGCGGCCCTGATGGGCGTCCCCGTGCGGGACGTCCGGGGAGATCAGCGGGCCAAGCTCGCCTGGATGGACTACGAACTCGTCCTGCGCGAGGCGCTCGCATGAAAGGGTCCAGCAAGTTCGGGGGCGCGCTGAGCAAACTGCGCGGCGCGCAGGACCGCGTGGAGGTCGAGGAGGTCGCCGCGGCCACGCCCGCGCGGACCGAGCAGGACGAGCCGCTCGGAGAGCATGCCCGAGAGGACGTCGAGGCAGGATTCGTGAACACAGTGAAACAGGAAAAACAGAATTCAGGAAAACCTGAAAGCGTGAAACCTGAACGGGAGAAGTACTCCACGTACCTCGATCCCGAGCTCATCACCCGCGTGAAGGTGCTCGCGGCGCGCACACGGCGCAAGCACCATCACATCGTGGAGGAGGCGTTGCGCGAGTACCTCGATCGACACGGGGACCTCTGAGGGAGAAGGCGTGAACGAGGAGGCCCGGACGCCGACGGCGTCCGGGCCTCCTCGTTCACGCGGCGAAGCTCAGTCCGAGAGGTAGCTCGCGAGGCCGGAGCGTCCCTCCGGGCCGCCCTGAAGCTTGGTCAGGGCCTTGCGTTCGATCTGACGGACCCGCTCACGGGTCAGACCGAAGTGCTGCCCGACCTCCTCGAGCGTATGCTCGCGGCCATCGAGGAGTCCGTGCCGCATTCGCAGGATGGTCGCCTCGCGCTCGTTGAGGCTCGCCAGCGCCGTTTCGAGTTCCTCGTTCATCAGGGTCCGGTCGGCGTGGTCGGCGGGCGACTCGAACTGCTCGTCGGCGATGAAGTCTCCGAAGAACGTGTCGTTCTCGGCCCCGACGGGCGCTTCGAGCGACATCGGCTCCAGCGCGATCTTCTGGACCTCCTCGACCTTGCCGACGTCCCAGCCGGGGCCCATCGCCTCCGCGATCTCCTCGGGCATCGCCTCGCGCGACAGCTCCTGCTGCAGTTGACGGATGATGCGGTTGGTCTTCTGGATGGTCTCGACCATGTGCACGGGCACGCGGATCGTGCGGGACTGATCGGCGATGGCGCGGTTCACCGACTGACGGATCCACCACGTGGCGTACGTGGAGAACTTGTGGCCGCGGCGGTACTCGTACTTCTCCACGGCGCGCAGCAGGCCATGGTTGCCCTCCTGGATGAGGTCGAGGAGACCCATGCCGCGGTTGTTGTACTTCTTGGCGATGCTGACGACGAGACGCAGGTTCGCCTCGATCAGCCCTCTGCGGGCCTCGTCGGCGTCCTGGACGATCAGCCTGAGCCTGCGGCGGGCGCGGTCGTCGAGGGAGACGTCGGCGTCGAGCTCACGGCGGGCCTCCTCGCCCTGTTCGATCCGGCGCGCGAGGCTGATCTCCTCCTCGACGCTCAGGAGGGGGACCCGGGCAATCTCCGCGAAGTACTGCCGGAGGGGATCGTCGCTGTGGACCGACTGCGCGCCCGAGAAGTCCTGCTCGGCAGCGAGGGACTCCTCGACGTCCGCCTCGTCGAGGTCGAGGGGTTCGTCGAGGTCGAGCGTCTCCTCGGCGTCGGCGTCCTGCGGACGCGCGGCGCGCGCCGCCACGACGCCGGAACGCGCGCCGGCCGGCGCGGCCTTCGTCTTCGTCCTGGATGTGGAGGGACGCGTCCGGGCAGGGGCCTTCACGGTCGGCGTGGCCTGTTCGGATTCGTCGATGGTCACGGGGGGCGCCTTGGGCTCAACGCGGGCGCGCGCCCGTGGAGGGACGCCCGCGGGACGAACCGCGTCGAGGGTGGGCGCCGGGGGTGTCGGTGCGGGTTGGGGAAGGGGCGGGTGGGTCGGGGGCGTGGCCGCGTGCCCGGCCGGGGCCGAGGCACGAACGCGTCGTCGGATGGGTTCGGTCATGGTCGGTGCGTGGTCCTCTGAAGGGAATGTCCCGCCCGGCAGGGCGGGAGGCAACGCTCGAGACCCTGGTCTCGAGCGTGAGCGTCTTCTGGGCGTGTGACCGCCGGGCGCCGTGGGGCGTCGAGGGTCAGGACTGCGCATTGTAGCGGATTCGAGGTGGTCTTTGGGGAGTGCGGGTGACGTCGGTGAGGGTGTGGAACGTACTTCCCGTCGGGTTCCACGCGCTTTATGTGAAGCTATATGTGAATCTCCTTAAAATTTATTCTTTGCCACCACATCTAATTTATCAGCTCTGAAAAAATGCGAAACTGGAAACAAAGAAATAGACATGTGTCGTGAGTTCTTTTTAGAAACGCCTGACCTTACGTTTTTTGTGTTCAGCCTGTTTAGACAACTCATACTTTTTCTGACGCTTCGGCTTAGATTTGTGAGCAGGCAGGACATCCTTCAGAACGGGCACCGCCCTCAGCGCCGATACGGGCGGGCGGTGCCGCCCACCACCCATTGCAGGAGGAACTCATGCTGCGTATCCCGATCCTCGTCACGCTTCAGGCCGCCCTTCTCGCCTCGTTGCTCATGGCCTGCGGTCAACCGCCCGTCCCGAGCACCACCCCCACGCCCGCCGCCGAGACCGCGCAGGGAGACGTGGAAGCCCTCAAGAAGGTCAGGTCGAACGCCACGCCCGGCAGTCTCGACCCCAGCTACGGAGACGGCGGTCAGGTGACCATCACAGGCCAGGGCCGCGCCGTCGCCGTCACACCCGCAGGCGGCGTCTATCTCGCCGACTACACCGCGACGCGCCCCTACGGGACGCCGCCCTCCGACACGCTGGTCCGCAGGCTCAAGCCGAACGGCAAGCCCGACCACGCGTTCGGCCAGGGTGGCACGCTGACCCTGCCCGCCGCCGACGTCGTCACGGTCTACCCCGACGGACGCATCCTGCTCGCCCTGCGCGGTCGGCCCGCGCCCGGCGGGACCGCCTTCGAGTTCCGCCGCTTCCTTCCCGCCGGGCAGCCCGACCCCACCTTCGGTACGGGCGGCGCCTCCACCATCACCGTCGGTGGCGCGCCCAGCACGGTCCTCTCACCCCGTCAGGTCCTGGCGGAGCCGACCGGCGCGCTCACCTTCTTCACGGGCAACGCGATCACGCGCCTCACCCTCCTGGGACGCCGCGACATCGCCTTCGGCACGAACGGCGAGCTGCGCGTGAAGTACCCCTTCGAGGAACCCGCCGCGCCCGCCGCCACGGGCGGCCCCACCACGGGCGTGACGGGCCTCGCGCGTCGCCCCGACGGCTCGTACGCCGTCTACGCGCTCTACAACCCCATCAGCGACACGCCCGACGCCTCGTACACCGCCGTGGACTTCCTGATGGTCTACTCCGCGCAGGGTCAGGTCCTGACCTCGCGCCGCCCGACCGTCGGCGGGCGCTTCGTGTCCGCCTACGGGCTCGACGTGTGGGACGACGGCGCGATCGTGACCTCCTCGAGCGTCTTCCTCGGCGACCTCACGCTGCGCCGCGTATCCCCCGACCTCTCCACGGACCAGTACGTCGTGAAGCCCGGCGGCTTCCCCTCGGACGTCAAGACCCTGCCCGAGGGACGTCTGCTGACCATCACGGTGGGCCTGTTCGACCCCTCGAACCCCACGGGCATCATGAGTCGCCTCGTCCGTTACGACGCGAACGGGCAGCCTGACCTCTCGTTCGGCGACGGCGGCGCCGTCAACCCGAAGTTCTTCGTGGACCGCGTGTTCGTCACGCAGGACGGTCGGCTGATCGTCACGGGTGACGGCGTCGTGGCGCGCTACCTCAACTAGAGGGTCGAGAACGGGGGGAGGCGTGGGGGCGCGTCCCCCGCCTCCCCCTGACGTGTGCGCGGCGTGATTGACACTCCCGGAAGACCCCCCCTAGACTTGACGAACGAATGTTAGGAAGCCCGCCCGCGCGCGGCGAGAGGGCACGAAAGGACCGTGACATGACCACGAGCGCCACCGAAACCACCAGGCTCGCCAGCTACGCCGCCGGACGCTGGACTCCCGGCGAAGGAGAGGGCACCCTCGTCCACGACGCCGTCTACGGTCGCCCGGTCGCCGTCGTCAGCAGCGAGGGCCTCGACTTCGGCGGCGTCGCCCGCTTCGCCCGCGAGACGGGCGGGCACGCCCTGCGCCGCCTCACCTTCCACGAACGCGCCGCGATGCTGCGCGCCCTCGCCACGTACCTCACGGAGCGCAAGGAACTCTTCTACGAGGTGTCCTTCCACACGGGCGCCACCCGCCGCGACGGCTGGGTCGACATCGAGGGCGGCATCGGCACGCTCTTCAGCTACTCCAGCATGGCGCGGCGCGAGCTGCCCAACGAACGTTTCGTCGTGGAGGACGACACCCTGCGCCTCTCGCGCGGCGGCAGCTTCCTCGGGCATCACCTGCTCGTCCCCCGCGAAGGCCTCGCGCTGCACATCAACGCCTTCAACTTCCCCGTGTGGGGCATGCTGGAGAAGTTCGCGCCGAGCTTCATCGCGGGTCTGCCGTGCGTCGTGAAGCCCGCCACGCAGACCGCCTACCTCACCGAGCGGGTCGTGCGCGCCATCGTCGAGTCGGGCATCCTGCCCGAGGGCGCCCTGCAGCTCATCTGTGGCGGCACGGGCGACCTGTTCGACCACCTCGAGGAGCAGGACGTCGTGACCTTCACGGGTTCCGCCGCGACCGCGCGCCGCCTCAAGGTCCACCCGAACCTGCTCGCGCGCTCCGTGCCCTTCAACACCGAGGCCGACTCCCTCAACGCCATCGTGCTCGGCGAGTCCGTCACGCGGGAAGCGCCCGAGTTCGACCTGTTCGTCCGCGAGGTCGCGGGCGAGATGACCAGCAAGGCCGGTCAGAAGTGCACCGCGATCCGCCGCGTCATCGTGCCGCGCGCCCGCGCCGAGGAGGTCGTCGAGGCGCTGCGTGCGCGTCTCGCGGGTGTCACGATGGGCGACCCCGCGCGCGACGACGTGCGCATGGGCCCGCTGGTGAGCACGCACCAGCGCGACGAGACCGTGAAGGTCGTCGAGACGCTGCGCGCCGAGGCGGAGCTCATGCTCGGCGGCGAGCGCGCGGAGCTTCTCGGCGGCGACTGGGAGCGTGGCGGCTTCATGTCGCCCACGGTGCTGTACTGCGACCGCCCGCTCGACGCGACCGCCCCGCACGAGGTGGAGCCCTTTGGTCCGGTCGTGACGGTCATGCCCTACGACGGCGTGAGCGAGGCCGTGGCGCTCGCCCGGCGCGGACGGGGCAGCCTCGTGTCGAGCATCGTCACCCACGACCGCCCCGAGGCGCGCGAGCTGTTCTTCGGCCTCGCGAGCGCGCACGGACGCGTGCAGATCCTCAACCGCGACGACGCGAAGGAAAGCACCGGTCACGGTTCGCCCCTGCCGCAGCTCGTGCACGGCGGTCCGGGCCGCGCGGGTGGGGGAGAGGAGCTCGGTGGCGTGCGCGCCGTGAAGCACTATCTGCAGCGCACCGCCGTGCAGGCCGACCCGGAGACGCTGAGCGTCCTCACGGGCCAGTACGTGCCCGGCATGCCCCTCACGGAGGAGGCGGTCCATCCCTTCCGCAAGAATTTCGACGAGCTGCGGGTCGGCGACTCGATCCTCACGCACCGCCGCACGGTCACCGAGGCGGACATCGTGAACTTCGCGGGCATCTCGGGTGATACCTTCTACGCCCACACCGACGAGATCGCCGCGCGCGACTCCATCTTCGGGAAACGCGTGGCGCACGGGTACTTCCTGGTGTCGGCGGCGGCGGGCCTGTTCGTGAGTCCCGCCCCGGGTCCGGTGCTCGCGAACTACGGTCTGGAGGGGCTGCGCTTCATCGAGCCCGTCGGGATCGGCGACAGCATCCGCGCGCGCCTCACCGTGAAGCGCAAGCAGGTGAAGGAGCCCAGGCCCGACGAGCGGCCCACGGGCGTTGTGGAGTGGGCGGTGGAGATTACCAACCAGCACGACCAGCTCGTCGCGACGTACTCGATCCTGACGCTCGTGGAGCGCGCGAGCGGCTGACCGGACGGCGTGGACGCGAGGAAGCGGGCCTCCGAGGAGGCCCGCTTCCTTCCTGTCGGACGTGGGTTCAGGCGGCCGTGGCGTGGGTGTTCTTGGTCTCGCGTCCGGCGCGCAGCTGCTCCGGGTCGGGGAGGACGCCTTCGAGGTCGGGCGTCCAGCGCAGTTCGGTCTGCCGGAACTCGCCGCGCAGGGCGCGGACGATGGCCGCGCCGAAGAGCACGACGACCAGGACGAGGGCGACAGCACTCGGGATGACGGCGAGCAGCACGGCGATCATGAGCCGATTATGAATCACGTGCTCTTACAGCTTTATGACAGGCTTGATGAACGGCGCGAGGAGCGGGCGGATGGTGCGTTTTACGTGTCCCCGTCCCCCTCGAAGGATCATCTTGAATTTTTCATGAGTGCAAAATGTAAATAATGAACCGCAGAAATCCTCGACTCAGAGAGCTCATTCAAATCGTGGAATTTCTCTCATCCGAGGGTCGACGAAAAACTGGGCTGTACATCGGTCATTTTCAGAACTATGGTCCGACCGGTCGGCGGAAATTAAGCTTAATATGAGTTGAGACAGCAATCGGGTTTTGAAAAACCCTACAGTTCTCATCCAGCTCCATCAGAAGCCAGTTAGATTCTGATCAGGATTAAGCCAGCCTTAAGAGGCTCCTAATCGAAAGGGCAAACCCACCGCGAGGTGGGGACGCACAGCCACGGGACTCCCGAAGTCAGCCGGGCCGCCGAAAGAGGAACCATGCACGAACGCAGCGCCAACCGCTCCAACCGTACCGCCCTCCCCGCCGGTATCGTCGCCCTCACCCTGCTCCTCGCCTCCTGCGGCACCACCACCGTCCCCACGACCCCGGAGCACGCGAGCGCTCCCGGCGCGCAGACGCCCGACGTGAACGTCACGGTGGCCGCGCTGGCAGGCGACCTCGTGAGCACCTCGCTCTCCAACGAGCCCTTCACGGCGAGCACCAACGCCTGGGGCCCCGTCGAGCGCAACCGCAGCAACGGCGAGCAGGCCGCCGGCGACGGCCGCGCCATCACCCTGAACGGCGCCACCTACACCCAGGGTTTCGGCACGCACGCGGGCAGCAGCATGACCTTCAACCTCGGCGGCAAGTGCGCCACCTTCACCTCCGACATCGGCGTGGACGACGAGGTCGGCAAGAGCGGCAGCGTGGTCTTCCAGGTGTTCGCCGACGGCGCCAAGGTCTTCGATAGCGGCGTCATGACCGGCGCGAGCGCCACCAGGAAGATCAACGTCAGCGTGGCGGGCAAGCAGGAACTCAAGCTCGTCGTCACCGACGCCGGCAACGGCAACGTCTCCGACCACGCCGACTGGGCGGGCCCCACGCTGAGCGGCTGCGACATCACCCGCCCCCTCGGCGGCCTCGCCCTCGCCGCCTCCACCAACGCCTGGGGTCCCGTCGAGAAGGACCGCAGCAACGGCGAGCAGGCCGCCGGCGACGGCCGCGCCATCACCCTGAACGGCGCCACCTACACCCAGGGCTTCGGCACGCACGCGGGCAGCAGCATGACCTTCAACCTCGGCGGGCGCTACGGCACCTTCCGCAGCGACGTCGGCGTGGACGACGAAGTGGGCAATGCCGGCAGCGTGGTCTTCCAGGTGTTCGCCGACGGCGCCAAGGTCTTCGATAGCGGCACCATGACCGGCGCGAGCGCCACGAAGCAGGTCAACGTGAGCGTGGCGGGCAAGCAGGAACTCAAGCTCGTCGTCACCGACGCCGGGGACGGCAACGCCTACGATCACGCCGACTGGGCCGCGCCGACTCTGCTCACCAGCGGCACCGTCCTCGACTCCGCGCCCGCCCCCGTCGCCGTTTCCGTCCCCACCCCCACCGTGACCGACGTGACCGTCGCCCCCGCCACGCTCGCCCTCACGACGGGTCAGAGCGGTACCCTCGCCGCCACCGTGAGCGTCACCGGAGGCGCCGCCCAGACCGTGAGCTGGACGTCCAGCAACGCCGCCGTCGCCACCGTCGACGCCAGCGGCAAGGTCACCGCCGTCGGCGCCGGAACGGCCACCGTGACCGCCACCTCCACCGTGGACGGTGCCCGTAAGGCTGCCGCGACCGTCAGCGTCACCACGCCCGCTCCGGCCCCTGCGCCCGCTCCGGCCCCCACGCCCGCGCCCGCGCCCGCGCCCACCACGGTCACCTACAGCGGTCCCATCGTCATCACCAAGGGCGGCACGTACAGCGGCAACTGGGAAAGCAAGGACCCCAACGTCGCCACCATCGAGATCAAGACGCAGGAACCCGTCGTCATCGAGAAGTCCAACCTTCGCGGCGGCGCCCGGCTCATCACCGGCTTCTACGCCAACCTCACCGTTCGCGACAGCACCTTCACGGGCGTCAATCCCAACGTGTACGGCAAGGCCAAGGGGTACGCCATCGGCCTCGGCAACGTCGTCAACCTGCGCGTGGAGAACAACACCTTCGATCAGACGGGCGGCATCTACCTCAACTGGTTCAACGGCAACGCCGCGGCGGGACAGACCATCAAGATCCTGCGCAACAAGTTCCGCAACATCGACGGGCGGCTCAGCAACGGTCAGGGCGGCTGGCTCGATGGTGGTGGCAACTACGAGAGCGCCCGCGAGGTGCGCAACGCCGTGATGTTCAACAGCGTCCGCCGCCTGCCGAACGCGGAGATCGCCTGGAACGAGGTCGTCAACGAGCCCGGCAACAGCCTCGTGGAGGACAACATCAACATGTACACCTCCAGCGGGACCGCCGACAGCCCCATCCTCATCCACGACAACTACATCCAGGGCGCCTACCCCATCCAGCCCGCCCTGGAAACCTGGTACGCCGGCGGCGGCATCCTGCTGGGCGACGGCAGCACCACCAACCCCGACGATCACGGGCACGCCCGCGTCTACAACAACCAGGTCGTGAGCACCACCAACTACGGCCTGAGCATCATGGGCGGCGTCGACAACCAGGTGTACAACAACCGCGCCCTGTCCAGCGGCCGACTGCCCGACGGACGCCGCATCCCCAGCACCAACGGCGGGATGATCCTGTGGGACTACGCGAAGGTCGCGGGCATGACGCCGCCCACCTTCGGTATGAACGTCATGCGTGACAACACCCTCGGCTGGACGCGCGTGAACGCCGACGGCAGCATCTACAACAACCCCATGTGGACGCCCGACTGCGCCACGAACGGCACCCAGTGCGCGAACAACGCCAACCTCGGCACCGTGACCGTGACGATGGAGCAGGCGGAGTTCGCCCGCTGGAAGGACAAGCTCAGCACCAGCGGCGTCACCGTCGGCCCCCGCTGAACACGGTAAAGCGTCAGGGCCCGGGCATGCCCGGGCCCTGACGCTTTACCGTGTTACCGAGCGCTGGCCGAGGCGTTGGCCTTCGGCTGCGGTCCGACCACGACGTCGGCGGCGGTCAGCTTCGCCTGCCAGCGGCCCAGCTCGGCGCGTTCGAGCGTCTGCGTGATGGGTCCCGGGATCGTCTCGTTGCCGGTGCACAGGGACTCGCCGTACTCGTCGACCTCGCAGTCCGGGAACCAGAAGGGATTCTGGACGTCCTTCCCGAGCAGCGGCCTCGCCCAGCCGACCTCGTTGTTGCGGAACACGTTGCCCCGGAAGGTCCCGTACTGCTTGTTCTTGTAGGCGTCCCAGATGTACATGCCGACGTTCTGAGCGTGCACGGGCTTGGCGCTCGGCGTGTACCCGCTGGAGACGATGCGGTTCTCGAACGCCTCGATGTGATGTCCCGCGGAGACGACGATGCCCTGATTCGACGTGTTCACGACCTGGTTGCGGTACGCGAGGATGTAGCCCGAGGCGCCCGCCAGGGTGCGGCTTCCGCCGTCCCCGAGGTTCATGCCGCCGCCCGCGTACTCGTCCGTGACGGGATTGGCGGCGTAGGCACCCTGAATGTAGTTGTCGTGGATCTTGATGCGGCTCGACGCGACCCCGCTTGACAGGAACATGTTGATGTTCTCCTCGGGACGGCTCTTGCCGGGCTCGTTGACGACCTCGTTCCAGGCGATCTCCGCGCCCGTGATGTTCTTCACGTCGTTGAACTGCACGAACTGCACCAGACGGAACTGCGACGGTGAGAAGCGGTCCTTGCCGATGCTGTAGCGTCCGTCGATGTTGCGCGCCCGGTTGCGCAGCACCTTGATCGTCTGGCCCTTCTTCGCGCTGCCGATCCACTTGCGGAAGTACATGCCGGAGGTCCCGACGAGCTCGTTGTTCTCCACCGTGACGCTCTCGAACTCCTCCATCAACAGGAAGCGGCCCGGATACCGGTACTCCTTGAGGGGCCGGCCCGGATTGAGCGCGACGCCCCGGGTGTTGCGGACGGTCAGGTTGGCGCGCGCGGCGTGACTGAGGATCAGCGGACCGCGGCTCTGGATGTTCGAGAATTCGATCACGACGGGTTGTGACGTGTTGACGGTCACGGCGGCGCGCCGTGGATCGAGACTCTGCCAGTTTCCACGGTACGTGCCGCCCTTGGTGATGACGAGCGGACCGCTGTACGTCAGGCCACGCTGCGCTTCGACGGAGGTCGTCGTGAACAGCAACAGTCCTGTGATCAGGCTGCCGCGCAGCAGAACATGAGTCATACGTGTGCCATGGTAGCAGTTCGACCGAAGCACGATTTCCGGCCTCAAAGGAGACCGAAGGGTGCGTAAGAGAATCGTGGAGGTGCAGCGTCCGCGTCCGGGAAGAAATACTTCCTGTCCGTGAAGTCCTCCTGAAGGAAAGCAGGAGTTGACTTCACTTCACCATGATCGGGTCTGGGAACCTTGAGGGTGCGACATCGTCATCGACGTCACTGCCCCCCTGTATTTTTCGACTGATCTCACGAAACGATGCAAACCTGACAACGACGGGGAGGTCCTGTGAGCAGGAGCATATGCGCCGTGATCGTCACGTACAACCGGAAAGCCAAGCTGGTTGAGTGCCTCGCGCACCTCGAACGTCAGACCGTCCGGCCTGACGCGGTCCTCGTGGTCGACAACGCCTCCACCGACGGGACGGTCGAGCTCGTGCGCTCCCGGTATTCCGGCGTGCAGGTCCTCGCGCTGGAGGAGAACCGGGGTGGCGCGGGCGGTTTCGCGGCGGGCATGCGTCACGCGTACGCCGCCGGATTCACGCACCTGTGGCTGTTCGACGACGACGCCTTCGCCCAGCCCGACTGCCTCGAGCGGCTCGCGGCGCACGCCCGGAGCGCGGACGTCGTCGTGCCCGTCCAGGTCGATCAGGTCGGGAGGCGCTACGGCGTGTACGCCTGGCACGGTCAGGTGGGTGACGTCGACACCATCCGCGAGGAGGTCTTCCCCGTCGACGTCTTCACCTTCGTCGGACCGCTGATCTCCCGCGAGGTGATCCGCAAGCTGGGTTTCCCCAGGGAGGACTTCTTCATCTGCGCCGACGACCTCGAGTACGCCCTGCGCATCCATCACGCCGGGATGCGGACGCTCTGCGTGGGCTCGGCCGTGTTCAGGCACGACTACGGCGGTGCGACCGTCACGGTCAGGCGCTTCGGGCGCAGCAGTCACCGACGCACCGACCCCGCCTGGAAGAACTACTACAACACCCGAAACGACATCCTGATCGCGCGCGCGATGCCGCCCGCCGCCCGCCGCCGCTTCGGCAAGTTCCTCGTCTACAAGCACGCGCGTTCGTCGCTGGGAGAGGCGATGTTCGACGCCGACTTCCTGGCGAAGTGGAAGTACACGGCGCGCGGCGTGATCGACGGTGTGCTCAATCGAACCGGCATGCGGGTCAGACCGAACGTCATCAAATGACGTCCTTTTTCGGAGGACCATGAACACTTCCGCGCGTCCCCGCGTCATGCACGTGATCGCCAAAGTCCACCTCGGCGGCTCCGAGGAGGTGGCGCTCTCCATCACGGAGTCCCTGCGCGACACCTTCGACTTCTCGTTCTTCTCCGTACTGGGCGTGGCCGACGACGCCGTCGGGCGGTCCATGCGGGAACGCCTGCGCGCCGCTCGCGTCCCGCTCTTCACGGGAACGCCGCTCGACATGAAACGCGGAGGGCTCGTGCACGGCGCCGCCCGGCTGTGGGCCGCCCTGAACCATGAGCGTCCGGACATCGTCCATCTGCACACCGACGTCCCCGACGCGACCTTCGCGGCTGCGACCCTGCTGCCGGGACGACTGCCCAGGCCGGCCGTCGTCCGGACGGTCCACAACACGGTCCTGTGGCCGAAGTGGGACCGCCTCGGCGCCTGGGTGGAGGGCCGCATCGAACGGGCGCAGATGGTGGGCGTGTCCGCCGCCGCCATCGACCATCTCCACGCCTACCGCGCCCGGCACGGGCTGCCGCGTCTGCCCGACGCGCAGTGCCAGGTCGTCTACAACGGGGTGTACAGGGACGTTGAGCCGCGCGGTCCCGAACGGACGCGCGCCCGACCGCCCGGTCCGGTCCGCGTGCTGTTCGCGGGCCGCTTCGAGCATCAGAAGGGCTGCGACCTGCTGCCCGCCATCTTCGAGCGGGCCGCGGCCCTCACGGGTGCGCCCGCCGAGGTGACGATCGCCGGGGGCGGCGCGTACGGCCCGGCGCTCGAAGCGTGGGTCCGCAGCACCGCCCTGCCCTGGTCGGTGCGGGTCGTGAGTCCCATCGTGGGTCTGCGCGACCGCCTCGCGGAGTACGACGTGCTGATCATGCCGTCCAGGTTCGAGGGGCTCGCGCTGCTGTGCATCGAGAGCGTCCTGGCCGGTCTGCCGACCATCGTCGCCGACGTGGACGGCATGCGCGAGGTCTTCCCCCGGCGCGCGCCCCTCGCCTGCCCGCCCGAGGACGTGGAGGCCTTCGCGCGGGCCCTGGCGAGCGTCGTGTCCGACATCGAACCGCACCTGAGGCGCGCCGACGACCTCATCCCGGGCGTCCGCGCACGCTTCGGCATGCAGCGCATGAGCGCCGAGTACCGCCGCGTCTACCGGACGGTGCTCGCCCTTCCGGACGCCGTGTCCGTCGGGAGCGCCCGCCTCAACTCCTGAGGCGGGGCGCCCGCCCTCAGGGTCGGTCGGTCACGTCGAGCAGCAGCGCCCAGTCACGTCCACGCCCAGCGGAGGGCGGCGTGAAGACCTCGACGTCCCCCTCCACCACCGTGACGGGCGTCGTACGACCCGTGCGGGGATCGAACCAGGACGCGCGGACCGGTCCGCGCCCGAGGCGTGTGAGCGACAGGCCGAACGGACGCCCGACCGCGCTGTAGATCATCGCCCACGTCCGGCCGCGCAGGGCGAACACCCCGTCCGGTCCTCCCGGAGCGTTCACGAGCAGGGAGGACGCCGGCTCCCGCTCCAGGAACGGGCGGGACTCCAGCAACGCGCGCAGGTGTCGCATCTGCGCGGCGCCCGGGGCGGCGAGCGCTTCCCGCCAGCCCACCAGCGGGCCGTTCACACCCGCCCGGCCCGGCGCGTGCATCTGCCACACCGAGTGGTGCCCGTACGTGTGGCCGAGCGCCCCCGAGAACACGCTGCGGTACGCGGCGACCCGCACGTCCACGTCGTCCGAGTGGCCCTGCCGCGCCGCGTCGAAGCACACCGGGTGCCGTTCGTAGATCGGCTCGGCGTTCAGGACGGGCTTGCGTGGCAGGAGCGCGGCCGTGCCGCGCAGCAGGTCCCACTCGTTCAGTCCCCGGCAGTGCCCGGTCTGCCAGCTGCTGAAGTCCAGCCAGTCGTCGGCGTGAAACCACGTGGAGGACGAGTGCCCGACCGGCGGGTGGAAGCTGATCAGCGCGCGTGCCCGTCCGCCCACGCCCTCCTCGATGCCGAGCGCCATGGCGCGCCAGACCTCGCGTGCCCGCGCGTCGGGCGGTCGGTCCCCGCCGACCATCCAGATGATCGGCGCGTCCCGGTAGCGCCGCCCCAGGAACAGGCCGTACGCGCGGGCCGAGGCGGGCGTGAAGAGCCCCGCCTCGCTCACCCACGAGCCCCAGCTCGGCAGCAGCGCCACCCGGAGGCCCAGCGAGGCCGCCTCCCGCACGACGAAGTCGACATGATCCCAGTAGTCGTAGGCGCCCGCGTCCGCGGCGCTCGCGCCGGGCGTCACGGCGGGTCGGGCCGGATCACGGCCCGTGAGGGGCAGGTCCCCGTACGCGTTCGGCTGACCGGGACCGTCGAGTTCGGCCAGCGCGACGGTCTGCACGACGTTGAAGCCCCCGGCGGCCCGCTCGCGCAGGTACGCCCTCGCCTCCTCGCGGTCGAGGCGGTGCAGGAGCTCCCAGGCGGTGTCCGCGAGGTACACGAACGGCGCGCCGTCGGACCGGACGAGCGAGTGGCCGTCCGGCGAGACCCGCAGGCGCGAGTCATCACCGGGCCACGAGACCCGCCGCAGGGTCCAGCGCTGCCCGCAGTCCGGGGCGTCGCCCGCCACCCGGACGGCCGCGCCGTCGGATTCCCGTTCGCCCTCCACGGCGAGCCGCAGGTTCGGCGCGTGCAGGGGCGCGAGCTTCACGGTCCCGTCGCCCGCGTTCAGGACGCGCCAGCGCTGGTTGGGCGCGCCCAGCGCGCGCCACTGGATGACGGGTGTCCCGGCGTCGCGGGCCGCGCCGCTCACGTCGAGGACCCGGTCGCTGTGCTGCGCGGTCAGCACGAAGGTGCCCTCCCCGGCGTCTGTGAGCGCCCAGTGCTGGTTGGGCGTGTCCGCGAAGGTCCACGTCTGCGCGGCGGCCCCGTCGTCGAGGCTCATCTTGCGGATGTCGAGGCTCCGTCCCCCGCAGGCGCTCAGCAGGGCGTACGTCGCGCCGGATACCGGGCCCGGAGGTTCGGGCGCCCCCACGGTGGGCCGCGCCGCGAGGACCGCGCAGGTCAGCGCGAGCAGCGCGCGCCAGGCCCTGCCGAACTGCCCGGCGCGGCCTCGCCTCACGGCTCGCCCGGCGTGACGCTCTCCTCGGGACGCCAGGGGACGGGGCTCCGCTCCGGTGGGAGCGGCTCGCCCGCCGACGGCTTGGCCGTGCTCGGCGCGGCGAGGTCGTCCCGACGTCCCGTGAGGCCGCGCAGCCCGTCGAGGACGGCGTGCAGCCTGAGGCGGACGCGTCGCCAGCCGTCGGGCTGGAAGGCCACGTCGCGCGCCATCTCCAGCGGCTGACGGCACACGTAGCGCGCCGCCGCCCCCCAGCCCAGCGAGCGCCTGCGGACTGTGACGAGGTAGTTGCGGTTGAAGTAGTACTCCTTCCACGCGGGCTGCGCCTGCCGTGGGCGCGGACGCCCGAAGCGTCCGAGGACGCGCCGCTCCACCGTCGTGGCGAAGTCGTGCTCCACCACGCTCGACGGGACCAGCAGCACCTTCAGACCCGCCTGACGCAGCCGCAGGCCGTACTCCCAGTCGAAGATGTCGATGAAGTAGTCCTCGCAGGGCAACCCGTGCGCGCCGACCGCCGTGGCGGGCACGAGGGCACCCACGAAGGCGATGAGGTCCACCTCGCGCGGCGCGCGCACGAGGGCCGGGTCCACCGTCACGGGACGCTCCCTCCAGTCGAGCGCCCCGTACAGCCGTCCGGAGCGGTCACGCTGCCACGGCACGAGCACCCGGTCGGGCGCGGCGTACCGAAGGAGCTCCTCCAGCGCGTCGGGAAGGGGATAGGCGTCGTCGTCCATCACCCACAGCCAGCCGTGCCCGGCCTCGTGCGCGCGCCGCATGCCCTGTGCGAAGCCGCCTGCCGCGCCCACGTTGTGGGGCAGGACCAGCACTTCCACGTCCGGGAAGCGCGTCCGCAGGAACTCGGGCGTGCCGTCCGAGCCCGCGTTGTCCACCACGAGGATGCGGTCGGGGCGCCGCGTCTGGAGGGCCAGCGTTCGCAGGCAGCGCTCCAACAGGTGCCTGCGGTTGTAAGTCAGCACGACGGCGCAGACGGTCGTCTCGTTCATCACGGCCCTCAGCTTCTCGCGAGCGCGTCCGGACGCTCGGCGCCATCTTCCCCGAACAGTTCGTCCTGCCGCCGCCGCAGGTCCACGGCCACGCGTCCCTCGGGCAGGCGGACGTCGTCGTAGGTGAGGACCGTGTCCTTCGGCACATCGCGCAGCAGCACCGAGCCCTGCGCGAGCCCCATCGGGAGGAGCCGCCCGCCGCGCGTCACGTCCGCGTTCTCCGCCTGCCCGTACGTGAGGTACCCGCCGAGCCCGTCGATGACGTCCCCGGCGCGCAGGTCCGTCTTGGCGGTCGCGACGACGTCCACGAGCGGCGCGCCGAGCGGCTGGAGCACCGCGTCGCCGAACAGCACCACCCGCGCCGCCGAGAGCGGCACCTCGAAGTGGCACAGGTGGTAAGGCGTGTAGAAGCTGTACAGCGGTCCCTCCCCGAGCTTGTACAGGTTCAGGTAGTGCCGCTGTTTCGGGTCGTCGTGCGTGGCGAGCACGAACACGCCCGGACCCGGCTTCGTCCCGACGACGTAGTCCACCACGCCGCCCAGACGCCGCAGCCCGTCCACGTCGTAGTGCGCCGTGAGCTCGTCCACGTGCCCGGGGAACTCCAGGCCGCGCATGCCGCGCTTCTCGACGCGCATGCCGGTGCCGTTGGCGACGATGGCCTGCTCGAAGGAGATCTTCGTGCCGTCCGCGAAGCTCGTCACCATGTGCGGGTCCTGTCCCCAGCGTTCCGCGAAGGCCTTCTGCGTCGTGGGCGTCCGGTAGGGGTCCTGCAGACCCTTGATGTTGCCGCACACGAGCGGCGTCAGACCGATGGAGCGCACGAAGCGGTACAGGTTCATCTGCACGCCCGGCTGGTCCCCGTCGGCGGCGGTGAGGATCACGCCCGCGTCGTCCGCGAGCTTCTTGAGGATCGGCCCGACCGTCGCGTCGAGCTCCGCGTTCATCGTGACGACGTGCTTGCCGTGACGGATCGCCTCGAGCGTGACGACCGCGCCGAACTCCACGTCGCCCGTCACCTCGATGAGGCAGTCGACGCCGTCCGCGCGGCACAGCAGGACGGCGTCGTCCGTGACGGCGGGCACGCCCGCGCGGATGGCGTCCTCCAGCGCGTCCTGAGTGTGCACGACGCGCGGCGTGGGCGCGCCCGCCTCGGCGTAGGCGCGCGCGGCGCCCTCCACGCGGCGGTTGGAGATCGCGACGAGCCGCATGCCGGGCACGCTGTTCTGAATCTGGTTGGCGACGCCGCGTCCCATGAAGCCCGCGCCGATCATCGCGACGCGCACGGGACGGCCCTCGGCCTCTCGGCGGCGCAGGGCGGTGTCCACGATGATCACGACGTCACCTCCTCGGCGCCCAGCAGGGGCCACGCCGCGTCCTTCGCGGAGATCACCGTGACCGGCAGGGGCCATGCGATGCCGAGCCGGGGGTCGTCGTGCCGCAGACCGCGCTCGAAGCCGGGCGTGTAGAACTCGCCCACCTGGTACGTGACCTCCGCGCCGTCCGTGAGGGCCTGGTAGCCGTGCGCGAACAGTTCGGGCACGTACAGCGCGCGGCGGTTGTCCTCGCTGAGCTCCACCGCGACGTGCCGCAGGTACGTGGGGGAGTCCGGACGCAGGTCCACGATCACGTCGAGGATCGCGCCGCGCGTGCAGCGCACGAGTTTCGTCTCGGCGGCGGGCGCGAGCTGGTAGTGCATTCCGCGCACGGTGCCCGCGCGGTGGTTGAAGCTGAGGTTGCACTGCGCCACGTCGGGCTTCAGGCCGTGCGCCTCGAACTCGCGCTGGCAGAAGGTGCGCGCGAAGAAGCCGCGCTCGTCCTCGCGGACGTCCACGTCGATGACGAAGGCGCCCCCCAGCATGGTCTCGGTGAAGATCACGCCGGGCTCCCTTCCAGGGTGGCGGGCACCGCGAACGGATCGGTCCAGAAGAAGTCGCGGTCGATCTGACCGGTCGCGAGCAGGTGTTCGAGCTGCCGGAGGCGGGTGAAGCCGCGCGACTCGAAGTCCTCCCGGGTCAGGCCGATCCGCGTGAAGAGCGCGGCGAGCTGACGGGCGCCCGCGCGGGCGTCCCACTCGCAGCGGAAGTCGGGCAGGCGGGCGTGGATCTTGTCGAAGTTCACGCGGTAGCTGCGGTTGTCCGCGCCCTGCTCCCCGAAGGACAGCGCGCAGCCCGGCAGGGCCTCCGCGACGATCTCGGCGATCTCGCGCACGCGGTAGTTCTGACGGTTGTCGCCGACGTTGAGGATCTGGTCGTGCACGGCCTCCACGGGCGCGTCCAGCACGCAGGTGATGGCGCGGGCGATGTCGAGGCCGTGCACGAGGGGCCGCCAGGGCGTGCCGTCGGAGGTCATGCGGATCTCGCCCGTCGTGAACGCGACGCCCATCAGGTTGTTGAGGACGATGTCGAAGCGCATGCGTGGGCTCGCGCCGAACGCGGTGGCGTTGCGCAGGTACGTCGGGCTGAAGCCGTCGTCGGCGAGGTCGCGCAGGTCGCGTTCCACGAGCGCCTTGCACTCGGCGTAGGCGGTCTGCGGATTCACCGGGGACGACTCGTCCACGAAGTCCGCGCCGCCCACGCCGTACACGCTGCACGACGACATGTACACGAAGCGCCGCACGCCCGCCGCCTTCGCGAGCCGCGCGAGCCGCATCGAGCCGTGGTGGTTGATGTCGTAGGTGATGTTGGGCAGCAGCTGTCCGAGCGGGTCGTTGGACAGCTCGGCCATGTGCACGACGGCGTCCACGCCCGCGAGGTCGGACGCCTCGACGTGGCGCAGGTCCCTGGCGAGCGTGAAGGGCGTGGGCGTGCCGGGATGGTAGAGCCAGCCGGCGCGGTAGTAGCCGGTGTCGAGCGCGACGACGTCGTGGCCGAGGCGCAGCAGTTCGGGCGCGAGGAGCGAGCCGAGGTAACCTTCGGTTCCGGTGACGAGGATCTTCATGCGGGCACTCCTGCGGGGACGGGTGCTGCTGCGGGGCGGAGGTGGGCGGGCACGGGAACGCGCTCGGCGACGACGCGGCCGATCTCCAGCGAGGACGTCGCGGCGGGCGAGGGGGCGTTGCAGACGTGCAGCGCGTCGGGCGCGTCCACGAGCAGGAAGTCGTCGACGAGCGCGCCGTCCGGCGTGAGGGCCTGCGCGCGCACGCCCGCCTCGCTCGGCACGACGTCCGCCTCGGTGACCTCGGGCACGAGCGCCTGGAGGCTGCGCACGAAGGCCGTCTTGGAGAGCGAGCGGACGATCTCCATCGCGCCCTCACGCAGGTTGCCGCGTGCGAGCCGCAGGAAGCCCGGGTAGGTGAGGACCTCGGCGAGGTCGCGCGGGTTCACGTCGGTCTTGCGGTAGCCCTCGCGGGCGAGGGCCAGCACGGCGTTGGGTCCGGCGTGCACGGAGCCGTCGGTCATGCGGGTGAAGTGGACGCCCAGGAAGGGGAAGTCGGGGTTCGGGACGGGGTAGATCAGGCCGCGTACGAGGTGACGACGCTCCGGGGTGAGTTCGTAGTACTCGCCGCGGAAGGGCACGATGCGTCCGCCCGGGTCGGCGCCCGCGAGCCGCGCGATCCGGTCGCTGTGCAGGCCCGCGCAGTTCACGAGGACGTGCGCGGCGAACAGGCCGTTCGTGGTGTCGAGGGTGTAGCCGCGCGGGTCGCGGCGGACGTCCGTGACGCGCGCGCCGTAGTACAGGCGCCCGCCGCGCGCGCGGATCCCGTCCGCGAGGACCTCGCAGACGCGGCGGTAGTCCGCGATGCCTGTGCTGGCCACGAACAGGGCCGCGACGCCGCGCGCGTGCGGTTCGTGCTCGCGCAGCTCGCCCGGGCCGAGGCGGCGCACGTCGAGCCCGTTGAGCAGGCCGCGCTCGAGGAGACGCTCCAGGCCGGGCAATTCGTCGGGGGTGGTCGCCACGATGACCTTGCCGCACACCTCGTGCGGGACGCCGTGCCGCTGGCAGAACTCCACCATGGAGCGGTTGCCCGCGCGGCCGAGGCGCGCCTTGAGGCTGCCGGGCTTGTAGTAGATGCCGGAGTGGATCACGCCGGAGTTGCGGCCCGTCTGGTGGCGGGCGGGACCGTCCTCCTTGTCGAGGACCACGACGAGCGCGTCCGGGTAGCGCCGCTGGAGCGCGTCGGCGGTGGCGAGCCCGACGATGCCGCCGCCGATCACGGCGAAGTCGTAGCGCACCGCCTCACCAGACCTTCCAGGGGGCTCTGCCGCCGCTCCACAGGCCTTCGAGGTAGTGCTTGTCGCGCAGGGTGTCCATGGGCTGCCAGAAGTCGCTGTGGCGGTACGCGTCGAGCTGACCGTCGCGGGCGAGGTCGCGCAGCGGCTCGGCCTCCCAGGTGGTGTCGTCGCCCTCGATGTAGTCGATCACGCCGGGCTCCAGCACGAAGAAGCCGCCGTTGATCCACGCGCCGTCCCCGTTGGGCTTCTCCTGGAAGGAGCGGACGGTGTGTCCCTCTTCGAGGGTGACGGCGCCGAAGCGTCCGGGGGGCTGCACGACCGTCATGGTGGCGAGGCGTCCGCCGCGGCGGTGGAAGTCGATCGCGGCGGTGATGTCCACGTTGCCGACGCC
The DNA here is from genome assembly GCF_000519345.1 of Deinococcus pimensis DSM 21231. Classification (GTDB taxonomy): domain Bacteria; phylum Deinococcota; class Deinococci; order Deinococcales; family Deinococcaceae; genus Deinococcus_A; species Deinococcus_A pimensis. The sequence goes on along the minus strand of NZ_KI912677.1, from coordinate 24,883 downwards.
GTCGCCGTACGTGAAGCAGAAGGTGCCGTCGAGGTACTCGCGCACGCGCCTGAGCCGCCCGCCGGTCATAGTGTTCTCGCCGGTGTCGACGAGGGTGACGCGCCAGGGCTCGGCGTGGGCGTAGTGGATGTTGGGCTGGTTGGACCGCAGGTCGAAGGTGACGTCACAGTTGTGCAGGAAGTAGTTGGCGAAGTACTCCTTGATCATGTACTGCTTGTAGCCGCACAGCACGACGAAGTCGTGGATGCCGTGCGCCGAGTACATCTTCATGATGTGCCAGAGGATGGGCCGTCCTCCGATCTCAATCATGGGCTTGGGGCGGACGGCGCTCTCCTCGCTGATGCGGGTACCGTAGCCGCCCGCCAGGATGACGGCCTTCACGAACTGCTCCTCGTTGAGGTCATGGTTCTCCCGGTGCCTGAATGGTGTTGGGCAATCCCTGTCGAATGGACGCCCGGTTCGGCCCGGAGGGGGACGAGGAGCAGCGGCGCGAGGCCGGGGTCGCCTGTCTATGTCTTCAAGACAACCTCATCGTCCTGAATTCACGTCAACAGAACGCTACAAACGAGCGGAGGGCGCCCCCGGGGCGCCCTCTCTGTAGGAAAGATGAACTTCGCGGCGCTCAGTAGGCGCCCGACCCGAGCAGCACCACCCGCACCGTGCGGAACAGGATGATCAGGTCCAGCCACACGGACCAGTTGCGGACGTAGTACGGGTCCCAGCGCTCCATGCCGAGGTTGCCCGCCTCGGAGCGGCCCGACACCTGCCACAGGCCCGTCATGCCCGGCCGCACGCGTGAGCGCAGGAACTGGGTGCTGCTGGACAGCTGCTGCTGGTGGTAGGGCGGCAGCGGACGCGGCCCGACGAGCGACATGTCGCCCAGCACGACGTTCACGAGCTGCGGCAGCTCGTCGAGGCTGAGCTTGCGCAGCACCACGCCGACCTTCGTGACGCGGGGGTCGCGGCGCAGCTTGTAGTTCGCCTCCCACTCGGCGCGCAGGGCCGGGTTTTCCTGCAGGGTGCGGCGCAGCACCTCCTCGGCGTTCGGAAGCATCGTGCGGAACTTCCAGGTCTTGAAGAGCCGTCCGCCCTCCCCGACGCGGTCCTGCAGGAAGAGCGGGTTGCCGCGGTCCTCGAGCCAGATGGCGAGCGCGATGAGCAGGCACACGGGCAGCCACACGGGCGCGCTCAGCACGACCGCCGTCACGTCGAAGGCGCGTTTGACGGCGCGGGCGAAGGGATCGAGCACGTTGCGGGTCACCTCCAGGCCGAGCACGCCGCTGAAGTCGCAGGCCTTGACCCACAGCGACTCCACCTCGAACAGGTCGGGGATGATCACGACCGTACGGTAGGCGGACAGCGGGCCTTCGAGCATCTCCACGGTGCGTTCGCGTCCGATGCCGGGCATGGCCAGCACCGCGATGGGCGCGCGCGGATCGACGTGGGTGCCGGGTCCGAGGACGGGCACGCCGTGCACGGTCGTGCCGATCAGCGCGGGGTCGTCGTCGAAGACGCCGACGGGGATGTAGCCGTAGTCGCGGTTGTCGCGCAGCGCCGCGACGAGCAGCCGTCCGGTGGCGGCGCCGCCGTACACGACGGTGGGGACGCCCCAGAGCCGCGCGAACATCAGGAGGCGCTTGACGGCCCAGCGGGTCGCGAGCAGCAGGGGCCACGCGGTGACGAAGGCGACGACGAGCACGAGACGGTCCGTGGCGGTCGTGTCGGTCGTGAGGAAGAGCACCGCGACGGTGCTGGCGAAGACGATGAGCAGCAGCTCGGTGATCCGCTTGAGCTCGGTGGGCGCGCCGAGACCCCAGCTCGGGAGGAGTTGCAGGAACCACGCGCCGACGAGCCACGTGGCGATCACGAACCATGGCACGTCCTCGGTGGGGGCGGGTGTCACGACGAGCCCGACGATCAGGGAGGCGAGCGTGACGGACACGGCGATGGCGAGACCGTCGCCGAGGGCGAGCATGACGGCGTTGATGACCCGGCGTGACCAGAGGAGGCGGTCGTTCGCACGGACGGTACGGTTGTGAATGACGGTATCGTTCAGAACTTGCATCGGTTCATTCCTCGACCGCTCCTGAGGGGTGTCGTCTCCGGTGGGGTGACGCGGATGCGGACGTGACGGGGCGGTGGCTCGTGCCGCTGGGCCCTCCCGAGGAGGGCCCGCCCATGGTGCGCGAGGGGTCGTTACAGCTTCGCAAACGTGACGAATTCGTGGAGAGGGCGTTCAGGACGTCACGGCTTCGCTCGTGACCTTGCCGGAACGCGCGCCGCTGAGTTCCTGCGCGGGAACCTGTCGTCCGGGGTTGAGACCCACGAGCTTGTTGAGGACGAAGCCGAGGACGCGCACGTGCGCGGTCGTGGCCTGCGAGAGGGCCTCCTCGACGTCGCGGCCGGCGCTGCCCGACGCGACGACGAGCAGCAGGCCGTCGGCGTGCGTGGCGTGCGAGACCGCGTCGGCGGTGGTGAGCAGGGCGGGCGTGTCCACGAGGATCACGTCGTAGTCCGCGCCGAGGACGTTCATGGCGCGGTCGAGCTCCGCGCGGGCCGCGCGGCCCGCGCGGGCGGCGGGGTTGGGCAGCAGCAGGTCGACGTGGTCGCTGACGGTCTGCAGCGTGACGTAGTCCTGCGAGAGCGCGCGGGCGGCGGGCGTCTCGTCCTTCTTGAGGGCGGGCGCGCTGCGCGTTCCGGCGCCGGGCCGCCACAGCTCGCGCTGAACGCCGGCGGGATCGGCGTCCACCACGAGGACGCGGGCGCCCTCGTCGGCGAGACTGGCGGCGAGCGCGGCGGTGACGCTGCTCTTGCCCTCGCCCTCGTCGGCACTGCTGATCACGACGCGGCGCGCGCGGCCCTCGACGTCCGGGAGCTGCGACAGCACGTTCACACGCAGGAAGCCGGCGCTGTCGTACAGCGCGCCGCTGTGGGTGGCCGTGACGACGCCGCGGCGCAGGGCGCGCGCGCCGAGGCGGGGAAGCCGTCCGAGCACGGGCGTGGAGCCGCGGGGCAGGTCCAGCTCGCCGTAGATGCGGCGGCGTCCGGCGGCCAGCAGCAGCGCGGCGCCCGAGCCGAGCAGCAGGGTCACGAGGCCGGCGATGAGGCCGCTGCGCGTGGGACGCGGCGCGGCGGGGCGGCTGGGGCGGACGGGCTCGGAGACGAGGTCGAGGGTGCCGCTGGCGGAGCGTTCGAGCACCTCGAGTTGCGCGATGGTCTGCAGGGTCTGCGCGCGTGCGGCGAGCAGGCCTTCACGTTCGGCGGGCGTGGGCGCCTCCAGTCGGTTGGTGCTGGCGATGCGTTCGTCGAGGCCGGTCACCTGACGTTCCAGGCTTGTGCGGGCGCTCGTGTAGCGGTTGCGGACACGATTGGTGTCCCAACGCAGCAGCGCGTCGAGGCCGGCCTGCGTGAGGACGCGGGCGGTCTCGGGATCGTTGGCGCGTCCGTAGAGCTGGTAGACGCCGCCCTCGCGCTCGTCGCCGGGCGTGGAGACGCTGAGGCGCGTCAGGGCGTTCATGGCGAGCTCGCCGCGCAGCGACTGCACGAGGGCGCGCTTGGTGGCGGCGGGCAGGTCGCTGGCGTCGATCCGTCGGATGACGTCCTGGACGACGCTCTCGCTCTGGAGGGCCTGGGCGACGGCGCCCTGCGGCAGCCTGGGGGCCTGCGCGAGGCCGGGGACGAGCGGGGCGCCCGATCCGGCGTCCTGGGTGATGATGCTGCCCGTGGCGTAGTAGACCGGCGTGGAACGGCTGGCCAGCAGGTACGAGCCGCCTCCGGCCAGGACGGACAGTCCGAGGATGGGGAGGAGGTGGCGGCGCAGCGTGGCGCTCAGGCGGCGGTAGTCGACGTCGTCCGTGCCGGGGTTGTAGCTGGGTTGCATCAGGCGTGGTCCTTTCGTCCGGTGGGGGAGGAGATGAATCGTCAATGACGGGCCGGGATCGGGGCGTGCGTATCGGCCTTCCGGCGCGTGGCGTTCGCTTCCTGTCGGTTCCGTGGGGCGGTCGTCCGTTCGTAGGCGGCGGCAGTAAGGCCGGAGGCCGGACCCTGGTGGCAGTATGGCCTTCCCGGCGTTACTGAAGCGCCAATGACGTGCATGTGACACGAATAGTTGAGAGAGAAAATTCACATCTTAAGATTCGGTCAGCGCTGGACGCCCAAAAATAGGGACATTGCATTAAGGTCGTCTAGACATTATGAGGGCTCGCCGAGAGAATATTCGTCTCTTTCGTGTGTCAAAGGGGCTTTGTCCCCTCGTGGGCGATGAGGAACAGGGCCCAGAAATTTCTAATTTGGTTTAGTTAAGGTGGGCTTGCTCGGGAAAGATAAGATCATCCTTAGGGATTCCCAAGCATCAAGCTAATCCACCATCAGCCTGAGGTCAGGTTCAGACCTTCACCCCAGGATGTCCTCCGACTTGTGGCCGTCCGTCGTCACAGCGCAAACCTGCCGTTCACCACTACATCCAACAGCTCGTAGGTCCGCCTTCAGCCATAGGAGAGCCGATGAAGTCCAAAAGCCCGTTCGCTGCCCGCCCCCTCCGTACCCTCGCCGCACCTCTCGGCATCGTTTCGCTCGCGCTCGCCCTCGCTGCCTGCGGCAGCACCGGGCCTGCCGCCACGCCCACGGCCAGCGACCCCGTCGCCACGCCCCAGACGATCGACGCCGGGAACAACAGCCTCGTCTTCGAGCCCTTCACGGCGAGCACCAACGCCTGGGGCCCGGTCGAGCGCAACCGCAGCAACGGCGAGCAGGGCGCCAGCGACGGCCGGACCATCACGCTCAACGGCAAGACGTACAGCCAGGGCTTCGGCACGCACGCGGGCAGCAGCATGAGCTTCAACCTCGGCGGCAAGTGCGCCACCTTCACCTCCGACATCGGCGTGGACGACGAGGTCGGAGGCGGCGGCAGCGTGGTCTTCCAGGTGTTCGCCGACGGCGCCAAGGTCTTCGATAGCGGCGTCATGACCGGCGCGAGCGCCACGAAGCAGGTCAACGTGAGCGTGGCGGGCAAGCAGGAACTCAAGCTCGTCGTCACCGACGCCGGGGACGGCAACACCTACGACCACGCCGACTGGGCCAGCCCCATGCTGCTCAACTGCAGCGCCACCGGCACCACCGCCCCGGCGCCCGCCCCCGCGCCCGCCCCGGCGCCCAGCGGCAACGTCACGTACAGCGGCCCCATCACCATCACGAAGGGCGGCACGTACAGTGGCAACTGGGAAAGCCAGGACCCCAACGTTCCCGCCGTGCGGATCTCCACGAGCGAGCCGGTCGTCATCGAGAACAGCAACATCCGTTCCAAGGGCAACCTGATCCTCGGCGTGCAGAACCGCCTCACCATCCGCAACAACCGCCTGTACGCCGTCAACCCCAACGTGTACGGCAAGATCGCCGGCAAGGCCGTCGTCGCCGAGGAGATCTACAACCTCCGCATCGAGAACAACTACTTCGAGGGCACCAGCGGCGTCTACCTGCGTCAGTTCCGCGGCAACCCCGGCGCTGGCGAGACCATCAAGATCCTGCGCAACAAGTACCGTAACGTCGACGGACGCCAGAGCAACGGCCAGGGCGGCTACCTCAACGCCCAGACCATCACCCAGGCCGTCCTGTTCAACCAGGTGCAGCGGGTCCCCAACATGGAGATCGGCTGGAACGAGATCATCAACGAGCCCGGCAAGAGCTGGCCCGAGGAGAACATCAACATGTACGTCTCCAGCGGCACCAGCGACAGCCCCCTGCTGATCCACAACAACTACATCCAGGGCGCCTACAACGCCGACCCCGCCAACAACCCCAACTATGCGGGCGGCGGCATCCTCGTCGGAGACGGCACCACCGGCGACCCCAGCCTCTCCGGCAACACCCGCGTCTACAACAACCAGGTCGTCGGCATCTCCAACCACGCCTTCAACATCGTCGGCGGCGTGAACAGCCAGTTCTACAACAACCGCGTCGTCGCCAGCGGACGCCTCCCGGACGGCCGCCGCATCGCCGCCAGCATCGTCGGCCTCGTGATGTGGGACATCAACAAGCAGGGCAACTACTCGCCCGCGACGTTCTGGAACAACCAGATGCGCGACAACACCGTCGCCGTCACGAATGTCCGCACCGACGGCAGCACCTTCAACAACCCCTGGTGGTGGGGCACCTGCAACCTCTTCAACTCCACCTGCGGGAACAACAACTCCCTCGGCACCGCCACGCTCGACATGGAGCGCGCCGAGTACAACAACTGGCTCAACAAGCTCTCCAGCAACGGCGTCAAGGTCGGCCCCTGATCCAGGGAAGGACCAGAAGAAGAGCGGGAGACCCACATGGGTCTCCCGCTCTTCTCGTGCATGCTAGAACGCGTCCGCACCGTACTTGTACAGCGTCACGGTGACCAGCGCGCCCCGGGGGCCCGTGAAGGACACGTCCCGCAGATCCCTGGCCCCCGGCGCGAGCTCGTAGAAGAAGGACGTGTCGTAGCGGGGCGCCGTGACGCTCGACGGACGCCAGAACTCGACCCGCTCGCTGCCCGCGCCGGAGTTCAGGTCCAGCGAGAAGGACTCCACCTTCGGTCCCTCGAAGCGCATGCCCACGAAGTACCTCGACCCGACCGACAGGGACGACGCCAGACGCACCGCCGCCCGTGCCGCGCCCGACATCCCGATCCTCGCCGTTCCCTTCGCCACGGCCATGGGACGCGCGTACGCCTGATAGATGGTGGGTTTGTACTCCCGCGTCGCCCGCGCGCTGAAGTTCGGGTTGAGCGCGCCCCACACCAGCAGACGCGGCTCGGGCATACCGAGCCGTCTCGTGGAGAAGAACGTCGTGAGGGCCGAGCAGCATCCGCCGCCGTTGATGGAGGCGTCCACCACCGGCGTCGCCAGCCGGGCGCTCAGCACCTTCGGGAAACCGAAGTACGAGTAGGCGAAGCTGTCACCGACGACCACCACGTCCTGCCGGGCCTCGCCCAGAAGACCCTCGGGAGCGTCGAGGGTGACGTCGAAGAAGGTCCGCTGCTCCGGCGGATCGAGCGTGATCCCGCACGTCCGCTGCAGTTCACCCGCGATCGAACCGCCGTAGGCCTCGCGGAAGGGCCGCAAGTTCACGGTGGAGGGCGCGCCCAGCGGGACGCCGCTCGCACGTGCGAGCGACGCCACCCGCGTCGCCGTCGCCTCGACCGCCTCACCTGTCCAGTGATGGTCGTGCTTGGTGTAGTACTCCTGAGCGGCCGGAAGATCGCGCGCGACCTCCTCACCGTCGACGACGGCGATCCCGACCTTCCTCAACGCACCGAGCAGTGCCTGGTAGCGCGTGTGCGCCACGCCCGGATCGAACCGCCCGGGCAGGGGATTGTTCGCCGCCGTGACGTACAGGTCCGATTTGTACGGCACGGGCGCGACCACCAGGGTCAGACCGCGCCGCCGGAGCAGCCGGGAGAACTCCTCCAAGTGACGCGCGTCCTCGGACGTCCAGGGCACGTAGTAGTCGAACTCCGGCAGGACGAACAGCCGATCGTCGATCGAGGTGATGAACCCGGGCCGGGCCGGGTCCCGGACGGCAGGGCACAACGCCGGGCCTCGCGCCGCCGCGTGAGCGCCGCCCAGCGAGAGGGCCGCGAGCGCGAGGACGGCTCGCCCCCTCGGGAGCGTGCCCCGTGCGTTCACGAATCGAGCGCGCACAGCTGGCCCGTGAGTTTGGCAGGCTTGTCGTCCGCCCGGACGGAGACCGTCTTGAGCGTCCTGCCCTTCGCGAGCGCGAGGTAGAAGTCGGTCCGGTTGCCCTTGTACCAGTCGTTGCCGGGCCGGTTGAGCGTCACCTTCTCGGTGGAGCCGTCATCGTAGCCCAGGGTGAGCTCCACCTTCTGCGTGGGCGCCCCGAGGTGCAGGTGCACGGCGCCACGCTGCCCGAGCGCCGGGACGTTCGCCCACGAGAAGGGCGCGTCCGAGGTCCCGTCGAGCGTGAACTTCGACGCGGGCTTCGCGCAACCGTCGAGTTCCGCCGTGACCTGCCGGTACACCGTCGGATCGCTCGAAATGCTGCCCAGGAAGGGCACCACCACGAACTTCGGCAGCTTCCCCACGAACTTCGGGTCCGCCAGGTAGCCCGTCAGGGACCCGAACGAGCCCGCGCCGGGCAGGGAGTAATTCACCGTCCGCAGTCCCGTCTTGGCCTCCAGGAACGGCGCGAAGTTGTTGTCCGGGGAGGCCAGACCGAAGCTGTCGCCGAAGACCCCGACGACGGCGTCCTCGTCGTCGAGCAGGCCGCCGCCCTTCACGGTGAGCGTCGCCTTGTAGGCGGGCATGATGTCCGACTTCGTGCCGCACAGGGAGAAGTACCGGTCGGCGAACGAGCCGGAGTTGAAGCCCGCCCGCTCGACCTTCACGCTGACGTCCTCCGCCTTGAGCTTCATTCCGCGAGCCGCGATCAGGCGCTTGATCTCGGCGGCGACCTGACCGGCCGCCACCTCCGCGCCCGACGTGGTCCAGTGATGGTCACGCGGGTAGAAGAAGCTCTCGCCGCGACTGCCCGGCTGGTACGACAGGATGTTCGGCAGGAGGTTCACCACGGACGTACCCGAGGACCGCGCCGCGTCGATCATCGCCTCCCAGGTCGTCTGATACGTCTGCGGAGAGAACTTGAGGTTCGGGTACTTCCGCAGGTCGATCTTGGAGATGTACTTCGACGGGCGGCTCGGCACCGGCACCATGACGAGCTGCGCGCCGCGTTTCTCGAACGCGGCCTGCATGACCTTCAGCTCGTCCACGGCGGGCAGGGCGATGTTGTCGCCGAACTCCCACGGCTCGAAGATCCAGCCGTTGCCGCCCGAACCGAAGATCATGTAGCTGGCCTTGTCGCAGGGCGTGGGTGTGTCGGCGGACTGCGCGCCCGCGCAGCCGATCCCAAGGGCCGCCATCAGACCGACGAAGTGGAAGATGACTCTTTTCATGTGTGGATCTCCTTGTCGCGTGCCTCGAAGCGCGCACGAGCAGGGTTCAGGAACCGGCGTTCGGGTACGGGACGGTCAGGAAGCGCTCCGGAAGCTCCCAGATCACCAACCTGAGGTCCGGGTTCGTGGCGGCCTTGCCGCGCAGAAAGCTCCGCATCGGCACCATGGGGCCCTGGCCCTCGCGGGCCTCGTTGACGACGTCCGCGCCAAGCGCCTCACGCAGCGCCCCGTCGAAATTCCACGTGGCGTTCGCGCTGTAGCTCGTCCCGACGAGCGTGGCGGAGATGACGGGGTCGCCGAGGAGTCCGCCGCCCGCGTCGGTCCGCTCGGTCTTCGGGGCGCGCACCACGTCCGGCGCGGGCAGATGCGCAGGCGAGACCGGCAGGAAGCGCGTCAGGTCGCCCTCACGGTTCACGGCGGGCCCGGTGGCCGTGCGGAACTCGCCGGGCGCGAGCCCGAGGTCGGGCCAGCGACGTCTCGTCTCCGCCGCCACGGCGCGCGCGGCCACCCGCGCGCCCAGCGGCGTCCAGTGCGTGTCGGTCCTCAGGAACAGCGCGCCGGACGTCTTGGCGGCCAGGAAGGGTCCGGCGAGGTTCACGTTCGCGACGCCCGCCCGGTCCAGCGCGCCTGCGAAACGTCCCAGGTCGGCGTCGACGGCCCGGGGCACGCGGTAGCGCCCGAGGTGCTCCGGGTACACGCGCGCCTTGGCGGGCACGAGCGTGACGAGCAGACGGACGCCGCGCGCACGCAGTTGCCGGTCCACGGCCCGCACGTAGTCCACCTTGCGGGCGAGTTCCCTCCCGGCGTCCGGTGGGCGCTGGAACTCCTCGCTGGTGTAGAGCCAGCCGTCCTGCCCGACCAGCACGCCGGGACGGCCCTCCCGGAAGAGACCGTACCCGATCTCCGCCCAGACGCGCACACCCGCCTCACGCAGGGGCAGATTCCGGTCGAGGGTCGTCTCGAAGGCCTTCGCCCAGTCGCCCGTCACGACGTCCCGGCCACGTGGAAGCTCACGGGTGGGTGCGGGCCACAACGTCATGGGCAGGCCGAGGGTCACGCAGGCCAGCAGGAACGCGCCCGGCAGGTACCGCAGGCCCCATGAGCCGCGCGGACGCGGGGCGCTCAGGGTGTCTTTCGCGAATTCGGACATGCGCGCACCTCAGAACTGGAAGTAGAGGAAGGGCGTGTAGGACTGCGCGCTGAGCTTCAGAACGCTCATCACGAACAGGGGCGGCACCACCAGCGTCGCCGCGTTCGTCCACGCCACGGCGCCCGCCGTACGCGCCCGCGCCGCCAGCGAGCCCCAGAAGGGCGCGAGGTACACCAGCAGCGTGCCCGCCACGAGCGTCACGACCTGCACGCCGCTCACCTGCCAGGCGAGATCGTCGCTGAGCCGCACGCCGTTGAGCCCCAGCATGCCCCGGTAGATCCCGAACGCCTCGGCGACGTTCGCGGCGCGGAACATCACCCAGCCGAGGACGACGAGCACCATCGTGCCTGCCACGCCCAGCATCGGCGCGACCGGACGCCACAGCCGGCGCTCGCCCAGCAGGCGTTCGAGCGCGAGGATGCTGCCATGCCACGCGCCCCACAGCACGAAGGTCCAGTTCGCGCCGTGCCACAACCCACCGAGCACCATCGTCAGCCAGAGGTTCAGGTACGTGCGGGCCCGCCCGCGTCGGTTCCCGCCGAGGCTGATGTACAGGTACTCGCGCAGCCACGACGAGAGGCTCATGTGCCAGCGCCGCCAGAACTCCGTGATGGAGCGGCTGATGTACGGGTGGTTGAAGTTCTCCGGGAAGCGGAAGCCCATCATGAGCGCCAGCCCGATCGCCATGTCGCTGTAGCCGCTGAAGTCGAAGAAGAGCTGCAGCGTGTACGCCAGGGCGCCCAGCCACGCGTCCGCCAGGGTGGGGTTCGGCGCGGCGAACGACGCGGTCACGAGCGGCGCGAGGGTGTCCGCGATCAGCACCTTCTTCGCGAAGCCCACCATGAAGCGCTGCGCGCCGTCACTGAAGTTCGCGAACGAATGCGTGCGGCTTCGGAACTGATCCGCGAGCAGGTTGTACTTCAGTACGGGCCCCGCGATGAGGTGCGGGAACAGCGCGATGAACGCCGCGAAATCCAGCAGGTTGCGTGTCGGCGGTTCTTCCTCGCGGTAGACGTCCACGACGTAGCTGATCGCGTGGAAGATGAAGAACGACAGCCCGATCGGCAGCAGCACCGGCGTCCACGAGAACGGCTCGAAGCCGAAGCCGCGGACGAGCGCGTTGAAGGAGTCCACCCCGAAGTTCGCGTACTTGAAGTACCCCAGCGCGCCGAGGTTCAGCACGATCGACGCGGTCAGCAGTCGGCGCTTCCTCGGCTGGGGCGCCTGGTGAATGGCGAGCGCGAAGACGTACCCGAGCACGGTGATGCCGACGAGCAGCCACAGGAAATCCAGGCGCCACCAGCCGTACAGCACGTAGCTGCCCACCAGGATCCACGCGGACTTCGCCCGGAACGGCAGCAGGTAGTACACCGCGAGGAAGGCCGGGAGGAACAGGAACAGGAAGACGTTGCTGGAGAAGACCATGCGCTCACCGCGTCTTCGTGGCGCTGCGGACCCACGTGGCGGTGGGCTTGCCGCCCGCGTCGGTCACGATGACCGCGTAGGCGACGCCGCGTTCGAGCTGCACGTCCTTGAACGTCGCGAGGTTCGTGGCCTTGGAGAAGACCGCGAGGTCGACCTTGACGCCGTTCACGGCGCGCGTCTTGGTGGTGTTGGGCGTGACGCCCTCCACGACGGTGAGCTTGCCGTCGGCGGTCTTGAAGTCCACGGTGGCGAGCTTGGAGAGGTTGTAGACCGCCACGAGCGCCTTGGCGCGGTCGTCGTTCGCTTCGTCCGTGAGGAGCGTCACCCTGGGCGCGTCCGCATTGCCCGTCACCGCCACCGAGTAGAACCGTCCGGCCTCCACGGTCACGGCTCGGGTGGAGCGCCCCACCTTGAGCGTCACGGCGCCCTGGGGAACGACCACGTACGGGGACGCGTTGCGGGCGCGGGCGCTGGCGCGCACCGTGCCGAGCGGCACGTCGAGCGCGTCCGCCGTGCCGTTCACGACGCGTACGAAGGCGCTGTTGGGCGGTGGGGCGGGATCGTAGAGCTGCTCCAGCCCGCTCTGTGCTCCCGCGATCGAGGCGAGGGCGAGGATTACGAGTACCTTGTGTCGTTGCATGCGGTCCTGTGCCTCCCTGGCGAACCATCGAGCTTCCGACCTTGAGACGGCGTGCGCGGAGGGGGAGACGCACAGGGGAGGTGGTCGGTTCCGGCGCGCGGCAGCCCTCATCGGGTTCACGCGCCGGGTTGGATGGATCGTGCCCATGATGCGCGGGAGGGCGTTAAGACCTCGCTAACTGTGTGAGAAACCTCTCAGGAACGGACCGCGTCGCGTGTCCGCTTCAGCCGGTCCGTCACGGCACGCAGGAGTTTGCGGGACAGAACGCGCAGTTCCGCGCTCGGGCCGTACAGCGTGACGAGCAGCATCGCGCCGCCGCCGACGACGAGTTCGACCGCGATGATCACGAAGGGAGACACCCCCGACGAGCGCAGCGGCCACACGGCTGCCAGCAGCGCCACACCCGTCAGCAATCCCGCCGCCAGCCCTTCGAGGTGCGCCCGGAGGATCGCGCCGCCGTGACCGCCGATGATGCCGCGCGCCACGAACGCGTACGCGACGTCGCGCATCACGCCCACCACGAACAGTGCGAGCGCGAAGCCCGCCAGACCCAGCCCGGCGCGGTGCGCGCCCCAGAACGCCGCGGCCAGCACAGCGAGATACACCGTCTGCACGGCGATCTTGACGTTGAGCCGCGCCGTGGCCTCTGCGAGGACCGCCGCGAGGTTGCTCAGCACCGGGAAGGGAATGAACAGCGCGAGCACCTGCATCACCGGCACCGCCGCCGCGAACTTGTCGCCGAGCAGCACGTGGACGATCTCCGGCGCGCACACCAGCACGCCGAAGGCCAGGGTGAACAGCACCAGCGACAGCGCCTGCAGGCCCGTGAGGTACCCGGTCCGCAGCTTGGCCTGGTCGTCCTGCACCTGCCCGAACGAGGGCGCGAGCACCCGGGTGAAGTTGCGCGCGAGCCCCAGGAGCGGCATGCAGACCGTGTTGTAGGCGCGGTTGTACAGGCCCAGCGTGGCCGAGTCGTACAGCCGCCCGATCATCAGCGTGTCGATGTTCGAGCTGAGGAACTCCAGAAAGGTCACGAGCGTCGCGCGGCTGCCGAAGCCGAAGAGGTCCCGGTACGCGGACCAGCGGAAGATGGGCCGCAGCGAGTGCCGCGCGAAGGCGTACGTCACGACGAGCTGCACGACGTACTGCACCGCCACGCCGATCGGCAGGCTGAACGCGCCGAAGCCCAGGTACGCCATGCCCACGCTGGTGACGCCGATGCCCAGCACGTACGACGACACCTCGGCAATCATGATCGGCTTGAAGCGGAGCGCGCGCCGCAGCAGGCTCGTCGAGACGATCACGAGGGTGGAGAGGATGTACGACGCCGCGTAGGCGCGCGCCACCGGCACGACCGCCGGGTCCTCGAAGTAGGGTCCGGCGAGCGGCGCGATCACCCAGGCGAGCGCGGTGGAGAGCAGACCGAGCACCACGGACGCCGTGAAGGCCGCGCGGACGTTCTCGTTCGTGAGGGTTTTCTTCTGCACGAGCGCCACGCCGACGCCGAGATCCGCGAGGAAGTACCCGGCGGAGTACAGCACCGTGGCCGCCGCGACCACGCCGAACTCCTTGGGTCCCAGCAGGCGGGCCAGCAGGGCCGAGAAGAGCGGTTGCAGCAACAGGTTGGTGAAGAAGGAGAGGTAACTCCACTTCAACGCGTGGAAGGTCCGGTCTTTGAGGGTCGTCATGACCGGTCGTCGCGTTGCCCGGTCACCTTCATGACCGCCGTGAGTACCTTGCATTGCCGTGCTTGACAGACTTGCATGTTGAGGGGCCTCGAAGGGGAACGTCAGGCTCGGCCTGGAAGAGGGTGGGCGCGGGAAGCGCCCGGTCAGTGGTCCTTGGACTCCACGGCGCGGACGGAGTCGGCCCGTGAGACCGGGCGGGACGCCGGGCCGGGATCGCGGCGCGAACGGTCGAAGGCGGCGCGCAGACGCCTGCGGGATTCGAGCGGCAGCATCCAGGTGCTCAGGAAGCGGCCGACCTCGAAGGGGCGCGGCCGGTGCCCGAGCAGTTCGGAGAGCAGGGGCAGCATGGCCGATCGGTCCGCCGCCTTCTGCGCGTAGGGCGCGAGGTGCGAGTTGATGAAGCCCACGTAGGCGCGTTCGGACATGAAGCCGCCGCGAAGCATCTCCTGAGCCCAGGTCAGCCCGGCACGCCAGTCCAGATGACGGCTCATGTGCTCGCGCGCCTCCTCGAAGTACCAGACGGCCGTCGTGCCGCTCACGAACTCGAAGCCGACACCCTCGTGCGCGGCGGCGCGAAGCACCCAGTCCCAGTCCTGCTGCTTCGGCAGGCCCTTGGTGAAGGGAACGTCGAGCAGCAGCTGGCGCCGCGTGAAGATCACCGAGCTCATGAAGCCGCAGGGCCGCGCGAAGGCGGAGCGGCGCGCGAGCATATAGTCACCTATGGACTCGCCGGGATCGGGGAACCGGGGCGGGTTCTCCGTGTCCCCGCGGGGCGTGCGGGTCACCCAGCTGCCCACCACGACGGGGAGTGGACTGGCGGAATGCCGCGCCGCCTCCAGCTGCCGTTCGAGCTTGGTCGGAAACCACTCGTCGTCGTCGTCGAGCAGGGCGATCCACTCGCTGCGTGCGGCGCGCACGCCGACGTTGCGGGCCTCGGACCCCCCGACGTTCTCGGGCAGCGCGACGACGCGCAGGCGGTCGTCCTCGATCCTTTCGAGGGCGGCCGCGGTGTCGGGATCGGGACCGTCGATCACCACGACGACCTCGATGTTCGCGAGCGTCTGGGACAGCGCGCTGCGCAGAGCCCTCCGGACGAGCAGTTCGGGACGACGAAGGGTCGGGATGACCACGGAGACGACGGGTTGCCCGGAAGTCTCGCTCATCCCCTCACCCGCTCGTCGTGGTGGAGAACAGGAGAGGAACCTTCGAGTCGGCGCGGAAGTCCTCGACGGTGCGGCTCAGGCCCTCGATGAGGCTGACGCGCGGCGTCCAGCCCAGCAGATCACGCGCCCGCGCGATGTCCGGTTTGCGCTGCTTCGGGTCGTCCTGCGCGGCCGCCTCGAAGGTCACGTCCAGCGACGGATCGATCAGGTCGCGGATGAGGTGCGCGAACTGCACGATCGTGTACTCGTCCGGGTTGCCCAGATTCACCGGCTCGTGATACCTCACGCCCATCAGTCGCACGATCCCCTCGACCAGGTCGTCCACGAACTGGAACGACCGGGTCTGCGAGCCGTCCCCGTGAATGGTCAGCGCCTCGCCGCGCAGCGCCTGATGAATGAAGTTCGTCACGACCCGCCCGTCGTCGTGCCGCATCCTCGGACCGTACGTGTTGAAGATGCGGATGATGCGGGTGTCCACCCCTCGGTCGCGGTGGTAGGCCATGGTGATCGCCTCGGCGTAGCGTTTGGCCTCGTCGTAGCACGAGCGCACGCCGTTGGGGTTGACGTGCCCCCAGTAGCTTTCGGGCTGGGGGTGCACGAGGGGATCCCCGTAGACCTCCGAGGTGGAGGCGAGCAGGAAGCCCGCGCCGTGCTGACTCGCGAGGTCGAGGGCGTGCTGGGTGCCCTGCGCGCCGACCATCAGGGTCTCGATGGGGTACTGCTGGTAGTGGGGGGGACTGGCGGGGCTGGCGAAGTGCAGGACCCAGTCGAGCCGCTCGCCGTCGTAGGGGAGGTGACGGCTGACGTCGGCCTCGATGAAGCGGAAGTTGGGGTGCGCGAGGAACAGCTCCGTGTTGCGGCGCTGGCCGCTGAGGTAGTTGTCCAGCCCGACGACGGTGTGGCCGTCGCGCAGGAAGCGCTCCACCAGGTGGCTGCCGACGAATCCGGCGCTTCCCGTGATCAGGATCCTCACGCCGTCACCTCCGCCGTCCGCTTCGCGCGCGGCTTGCGGCCGATCTGCTCGACCTCGCCGAACTCCGGAACGTCGCGGACCACGCCACGCGCGTCGATGATCAGCGGGCGGCGCATGCCGCGCATCAGACGATCCCAGTCGAGGTTCCGGTACTCGTCCCATTCCGTCATCACCAGCACCGCGTCCGCGCCACGCACGGCCGCCTCCACCGACTCCGCCTCGGTGTAGCTCAGGTGGCTCCACTCCCGCCGGGCGCGCTCCATCGCGATGGGATCGTGCGCGCAGACGGTCGCGCCCAGCTGCGTGAGCCGCTCGATGCAGTCATGCGCGGGCGCGTCGCGCAGGTCGTCGGTGTTCGGCTTGAACGCCATGCCGAGCACCGCGATCCGCTTGCCCTTGAGGCGGTGCAGGTGCTGCTGGAGCTTGCTGATCACCAGGTGCCGCTGACGCTGGTTGATCTCCACGGCGGCGCGCAGGATCGGCATGCTGTAGCCGTACTCCTCACCCGTGCTGATCAGCGCGCTGGTGTCCTTCCCGAAGCACGAGCCGCCCCAGCCCGCTCCGGCCGCGAGGAAGCGCGGCCCGATCCGCGAGTCGCAGCCGATGCCGCGCGTGACCTCCTGGATGTCCGCGTCGACCCGCTCGCACAGCCCGGCGATCTCGTTGGCGAAGCTGATCTTGAGGGCCAGGAAGGCGTTCGCGGCGTACTTGATCATCTCGGCGCTCGACAGGCCGGTCGTGACGAGTTCGGGCCGCGTGTACCCCGAGGGGCGCGGCACGTACGCGGGCGCGTCGAAGGACTGCTCGAGCAGGGGCGCGTACAGCTCCGACAGGCGGGCGGTGCCGCGCGGGTCCTCGCTGCCGAGGACGATGCGGTCCGGGTAGAGGCTGTCGTGCAGGGCGGTGCCCTCGCGCAGGAACTCCGGGTTGCTCACCACGACGTAGCGGTTGGCGTGCGAGTCGACGGCGTGCTCCTCGATGATGCGCGCCACCCAGTCGCCCGTGCCGACCGGCACGGTGCTCTTGTTCACGACGACCTGCAGTTTGCCGTTGAGGTTCTCCGCGACGCTCTGCGCGGCCTTCGCGACGTAGCGCAGGTCAGGCTGGCCGCTGGGCAGCGGGGGCGTGCCGACGCAGATGAAGATGACGTCCGCCTCGGGGATGGCGCCCGCGTAGTCGGTGGTCCAGGTGAGGCGGTCACGGCTGTCGACGAGGAGCTGGTCGAGGCCGGGCTCGTAGATGGGGAGCTCGC
This sequence comes from Deinococcus pimensis DSM 21231, assembly GCF_000519345.1. GTDB lineage: Bacteria > Deinococcota > Deinococci > Deinococcales > Deinococcaceae > Deinococcus_A > Deinococcus_A pimensis. The sequence continues at coordinate 7,657 of NZ_KI912677.1, read as the reverse complement.
CGCGGGTGAGCATGTCAATCTTGTTCTGATCGACGTCGATGCCGGTGACGTGATGGCCGAGGTACGCGAGCATCACGGCGGTGCCGAGTCCGACGTATCCCGTGCCGACGACGGCGACGTTCAAGGACTGGATTGGTTTCATGGCTTCCTCCTGAAACTCCCAATAAGATGCAGGGAGTCGCGTATCAACGCGCGTATCTTAAAAATCGGGCCGCTAAAAAAAGATAAAAGCGAAGAATTCGTGAACGTACGCCACGAAGGACCCATCTCGTGGCAGGGCGGGCTCATGAGGAGAGCCCGCCTCCATCAACGTTGCGCCGTGAGGGATCTGCGGCGCGCGTACCAGTCGCAGGTCCGGTCGAGGCCGTCGTGCAGCGGCGTCCGCTCGGTCCAGCCGCTCTGCCGGAGGGTGTCGAGTCCCGCCCGTCCCGCGGGACGGGCGGTGGAGCCCGAGAAGTCGATCGTTCCCGCGTAGCCGACGGCCAGCCGGATCCCGCTCGCCACCTCGCACAGCGTCGGCGGTACGGGCGGGCCGAGGTCGACGGCGCCCGCCTCGGATTCGCGCTCCATCGTGTACAGGCAGGCGTCGGCGAGATCGTCGACGTACACCAGACCGACCGTCGTTTCGGGATCGACGGGCAACGTCACGGCGGACGCGCCCGTCTCCTTCGCGGCGAGCAGCTCGTCGACGAGGGACGCGATGAAGTGCCCGTTCGCGTTCTCGACGTCCACCTCGGGACCGTACAGGGCGGACACGACGGCGCTCTTGAAGTCGCAGCCGTACTGGGTGCGGTAGCTGTCGCACAGCTCCACCGTGACGGAACGCGCCACGGAACACGCCCGGCCCGTCTCCTCCAGGAGCTCCGCGCGGTACGGCTCGGGACGCAGGGACGGCAGCGTCAGGCCGAGCAGTGCGTGCCCGCAGTCGAGGTTGAGCAGCCGTTCCACCTCGTACAGATATGACGCGTGGATGACGTTCGTGGCGATCATGATGTTGTCCCGCAGCCACTGCGCCGGGTAGATCGCGTCCCCCACGACGCCGCTCACCTTCGTGGAGGAGAGGATGACGTAGTCGGGCAGTTCGCGCTCGAAGAACGCGTTGACGGTGTCCTGATCGCGCAGGTCGAAGTGACGCTCGTCGAACGTGACGATGTTGTCGTAACCGAGCCGCCGCAACTGCCGGACGACGGCGCCCCCGACGAGGTCGGCGTGACCCGTGACGTAGATCTTGGCGTCGAGGGGCAGCCTCACGAGGCCCTCCCCCCGAGCGGTCGGGCGTGCACACGGCGCCAGTCCCGGCCACGTCCCGAGGTCCGCACGTCGCGCGTGTCCCGCCCGCCGCGGCCGCGAGGTGCGACGTGAGTCCTGTCCGTCGCCCGACGGGCGGCGTGGTTGCTGGCGACCGTTCTCAAGGCTAGCTCCTCACCAGGCCCTGCTGACGTTGGCGCTCGTACCACGCCAGCGTCCGCTCGATGCCCTCACGCAACTCCACCCGCGCGCTCCACCCCAGCTTCGAGAGGCGCGACACGTCCATCAGCTTCCTCGGCGTCCCGTCCGGTTTGCCCGCGTCGAACACCAGCTCCCCCCGGAACCCCACCACTTCCGCGATCAATTCCGCCAGCGCCCGAATGCTCAGGTCCACGCCCGTGCCCACGTTGATCGGTCCCGCCTCCGAGACCTCACGCATGATGAACACGCACGCGTCCGCCAGGTCGTCCACGAACAGAAACTCCCGCAGCGGCGTCCCTGACCCCCAGATCTCCACCGAGGGGGCGCCGCGCTCCTTCGCCTCGACCATCTTGCGCATCAACGCCGGCAGCACATGCGAGCCGTGCAGGTCGAAGTTGTCCTCCGGTCCGTACAGGTTCGTCGGCATCGCGCTGACGAAGTCACGCCCGTACTGCCTGCGGTAGCTGTCGCACAACTCGATCGCGGCGATCTTGGCGATCGCGTACGCGCGGTTCGTCTCCTCCAGCGGGCCCGTCAGCAGGGCGTCCTCGGTCAGCGGCTGCGGCGCCAGACGCGGGTAGATGCACGACGAGCCGAGGTTGAGCAGCTTGGTCACGCCCTGCTCGTGCGCGGCGTGGATGACGTTGGCGGCGATCATCAGGTTGTCGTACAGAAACTGCGCCGGGAGGGTGCTGTTCGCCAGAATCCCACCGACCTTCGCGGCGGCGAGGAACACGAACTGGGGTCGTTCCTCCTGGAAGAACGCGCGGACCGCCGCCTGATCCCGCAGGTCCAGCTCACGGCTGGTGCGGGTGATCAGGTTCGTATGGCCGTCCTGTTCGAGGCGCCGCACGAGGGCGCTGCCGACCATGCCTCGGTGGCCGGCCACGTAGATCCTCGCGTCCTTGTTCATCACGGGCATCGCTCCGCCCTCCGTTCCTGCTGCGCTGGGTGTGCCGTCGGCGTCATGGCGGCTCAGTGCGCTCCGACGCCCTTGAGGGCGATCTGATGCCCCGCGTCGATCAGCGTCTTCTCCTGACGCGCCAGCTCCAGGTCGTGCTCCACCATCTCCTTGACCAGCGTCTCGAAGCTGGTCTTCGGGCTCCACCCCAGCTGCTCGCGCGTTTCCTGCATGTCCCCGAGCAGGTAGTCCACCTCCGCCGGGCGGAAGTACCGCGGGTCCACCTCGATGTACGCCTCGGCGTCCAGTCCCACCAGCGCGAAGGCGCGCTGCGCGAACTCACGCACGCTGTACGCCTCACCCGTCGCGATCACGTAATCGCGCGGCGCGTCCTGCTGCAGCATCAACCACATCGCCTCGACGTAGTCGCGCGCGTGCCCCCAGTCGCGTTTGGCGTCCAGGTTGCCCAGGTACAGCTTGTGCTGGAGGCCCATCTTGATGCGGCCGACGGCGCGGGTGATCTTGCGCGTCACGAAGGTCTCGCCACGCCTCGGGCTTTCGTGGTTGAACAGGATGCCGTTGCAGGCGTACAGGTCGTAGGCTTCGCGGTGGTTGACCGTCTGCCAGTAGCTGTAGACCTTGGCGACGGCGTAGGGACTGCGGGGGTGGAAGGGCGTGCTCAGGCCCTGGGGGGGCTTGGCGGCGCCGAACATCTCGCTGCTGCTGGCCTGGTAGTAGCGGGTGTGATGACCGGTGCGCTCGCGGAGGTCGCGGATGGCTTCGAGGAGGCGCAGGGTGCCGAGGCCGGTGATGTCGGCGGTGTATTCGGCCTGGTCGTAGCTGACCTTGACGTGGGATTGGGCGCCGAGGTTGTAGATCTCGTGAGGCTGGAGTTTCTCGATGAGGGTGCGGAGGGCGGAGCTGTCGCTGAGGTCGCCGTAGTGGAGGAAGAGGCGGGCGTCCTGTTGGTGGGGGTCCTGGTAGAGGTGGTCGATGCGGTCGGTGTTGAAGCTGCTGGCGCGGCGGATGATGCCGTGGACCTCGTAGCCCTTGTCGAGGAGCAGTTCGGTGAGGTAGCTGCCGTCCTGCCCGGTGATGCCGGTGATCAGTGCCTTCTTGGTGGTCATGCGGAGTTCTCCCTGTTGTGCGTGGTGCGGAGCCCGAGGACCTGCATGGCCATCAGGGCGACGAAGCGGGGGTTGTGCTTGGCGTAGCGTTTCCAGAGTCGGCGGGGCTCCATCAGGAGCCGGAACGCCCATTCCAGGCCGACCTTCTGCAGGACCGAGGGCGCCTGACGGACGCGGCCGGAGTGGAAGTCGAAGGCGGCGCCCACGCCGAGCATCACGGCGGGAATGCGGCTCACGTGCTCGGCCATCCACTTCTCCTGCTTGGGGCAGCCGATGCCGACGAAGAGGATGCGCGCGCCGGACTCGGCGAGTTCACGGGTGTAGGCCTCGTCCTCCTCGGGGGTGAGGGGCCGGAAGGGCGGGGCGATGCGCGCGGCGATCTCGATACCGGGGAAGCGGCGCTGCAGGAAGGTGGTGAAGGTCTCGAGGCTCTCGGGGGTGCCGCCGTACAGGGCGATGGGGAGACCCTCGCGGGCGGCGGCCTCGCAGACGTGGAGGGTGAGGGTGGGGCCGTAGACGCGGCTGGCGTCCCTGACGCCGAGGCCCCTGAGGGCCCAGACGAGGGGCATGCCGTCGGGGGTGACGAGGTCGGCATGGTTGACGACGCGGGAGAACTTGGGGTCGTCGTGGGCTTCCATGACCATGTGGACGTTGGCGATGCAGACGTAGCGTCCGCGGGCCTGACGGGCCCAGTCGGTGATGCGGCGCGTGGCGTCCTGGTAGCTGGTCGCGTGCGTCCGCATGCCCACGATGTGACGTTCCGCGAGGGTCATTCGGCCCTCCGGACGCTGACGCGGTGTGATAGGTCGTGCATGATCGGGGTCATCAATGAACTCCTTGACGTTGAAGGCTGCATGTCCGAGGAGGACGGGGAAGGGACGCACGGCGACCGCCGCCCGACTCGCTCGGGTGTGGTCATCGTGCCTCGCACGGCGTTACGGGCACGCTAACGTCCGTCGCCTCTCACGGGACAGCCCTGGGTCTCGTCGGTCCGGACTTCACCGACCGAAACGGACGGACTGTCAGATGAAGACGAGCCGTTTCCGTCGAGTTCATGCCTTCCGGATGCCGATTTCGCGTCGCCGCGCGCCTCCGAACCTGACGCCAATCTGACGGGGAACTGACCGCTCCTCGTGGGGTCCAGAGTAAATTCTCATGTTTTTATGGGTCATTTAACGGTTACTTCACAGGAAGCACTATGCTTTAACGTCCCTGCTACGCTATTGGCAGGTCACTCACCGGACCGTGTTGCACCATTTTCAACGTCGGTCGTACATACAACATCTCAACCCCGACTTACTTCCCTTCCCGACTTCTACCGGCGATGCCTGATCAAAACGGAGGCAGCCCATGTTGACCATTCATCTGCTCGGTCATGCACACGTCACCCTGCACGGACGGACCTTCCCCATCTCGGCCAAGGCCGTCGCGCTCATCGCGTACCTCGCCCTCGAAAAGGTGCCCCAGCACCGCGAGCGTCTCGCGGACCTGCTCTGGAACACCGCCGAGGCCCGCAAGAACCTCCGCGTGGAACTCGCGCGCATCCGCTCCGCCGGCCTCAACATCTTCCCGGCCAGCCGCCAGCTGCTCTACCTCGAGAACGTCGTCACCGACTTCGAGGTCTGGCGCGACCGACTCTCGCACGACATGAACGAGGTCGAGCTCTCCTCGTGGCTCACCACCCTGCGTGGCCTGCCCCTCAGCGGCCTCGAGGACCTCGGCAACGCCACCTTCCAGGAATGGGTGGAGCAGCAGCGCTGGATGCTCAGCCAGCAGGTCGAGCAGTGCCTGCGCAAGGCCTACTGGCGCTTCGCGCGCGAGAACCATGTCTGGGCGACCCGCATGATCGCCGCGCGCGCCGAAGCCCTCGGCTTCGAGAACCCCGCCGACGCCGAGATGGACGACGCGCCCCTCGAACCCGAACGCACCGAGACGCCCGCTCCCGTCACGTCCCTCGCGCCGCGCGGCCCCCGACCCGGCGTCCCGCACTTCGAGCGTCCCCTCGAGGAGCAGGCCCTCCTGCACAGACTCGAACGCGCCCGCGAGGTGCCGCAGCTCGTCGTGCTGCACGGCGAGCCCGGCAGTGGCAAGACCTACCTCACCGAACGGCTCGCCCGCCGCGTCGACGGCCTCACCGTCCGCGTCGCGCACAGCAGCTCAGGACGTCTGATGCTCGCCACGCTCGCGCAGGCCCTGCTGCCCGTCAGCGACGCCGACTGCGCCGAGGCCCTCGGACGCGTCCTGCTGCACCCCTCCACCCTCGACGAGGACGTCGTCAAGATCGGCGTGGCCCTCTCACGACTCGCGAAGCCCGTGCTCGTCGTCGTCGACCACGCGCACCACGCGCCGCAGGAGGCCGCGCCCCTGCTCGACTACCTCCTGCGCGTCCCCGCGTCGGCGGAACGCATGTTCGTCCTGCTCAGCCGCGAACTTCCCACCCAGGCGCCCCTCACCCGCGTCCTCACGCGCGGCCTCGACCGCGCCGCCTGCCTCGACCTCGCGCTGCCGCCCCTCACGCAGCAGAGCGTCCAGCGCGCCCTGGAGCAGGAATTTCCCTTCGAGCCCGCCCGGCGTCTCCAGACGTACGCGACGCGCCTCCTCCAGAGCAGTGGCGGCAACCCCCTGCGTGTCCTGAGCCTGCTGGAGCAGGGCGACCTGCGTCACGTCACCAGCGCCCACATCCCTCCCGCCGTCCGCGAGCGCTACGACGCCGAGACCGAGACGTGGCCCGCCGCCCTCCACGACGCCATGAGCGCCCTCAGCGTCGTCGCCGGACGCTTCGACCGCGACGTCGCGCACGCCCTGCTCGCGCAGCACGACCACCGGACCGTCGACCGCCTCATGGAGGACGCGCTCGCCCGCCGTATCCTCGTCGAAGCCGGCGCCGTCGGCGCGCTCCGCTGGCCCGCCCTGGACGAGGAACCCCCGCTCGTCGAACGGCCCGGCTACCGCTTCGTCAACGAGGGCCTGCGCGTCACCCTGAGCGGTCGCCTGCCCCAGTTCACCCGTCAGGCGCTGCGCGCCCGCCTCGCCGACGTCCTCGCGCAGGACGCACCCGGCATCGCCGGGTACTACGCGGAACGCGCCGGTCTGCGCGACCTCGCCGAGACGCTGCGCCGCCGCCACCGCGACGCCCTGCCCGCCGACCATCCGCTCGCCCGCGTCTGCCCGGGCACGACCACCCGCCCTACACGCGGCGTCGCTCCCGAACCCGCGCGTGGACAGAGCGTCCCGCGCCCGCCCGCGCAGCACGCCGGCTACCTCGTCGCGACCGAGGAGGGCACCTGGCTCGGCATCCGCAGCGAGGGCCGCTACGGCCACCCGGACACCCTCACGCTCCGCTTCACCCTCCCGGCCGTCAACGACCCCGACGCCGAACTCACCCTCCACTGGCGGCTCGACGTGTACGGCGACGGACGGGAACTCGCGCCGGACCTCGCGCCCTTCCCCCTGCGCCTGCGCGCCGCCAACGCGGGCACCGCGCACGTCCTCACGCCCGAACCCACACCCACGTACGTCGAGGACGGACTCACGCACCACGTCCACGACGACGCCGGACTCGGGTACTGGATGGAGTACCGGCTGCGCCTCACCCCCGAGGAACTCGCCGCACGCACCCTGGAACTCGACGTGCGCGCCCTCGACGTCGCCCTGACCATCGCGAGCCTCCGCTGGGGCGAACACGAACTGCTCACGTTCGGCGCGCCGCAGGGCGTGCCCACCGAACGTGAACGGCACCGCGAGGCCTCCGCGTGGACCGAACGGCCACTGCTCACCCGAGGCCGCGAGCACAGCGTGAACTGAAGCGCCCACGACGGCGAACGTCCCGGGCGGTCCGCGTGAACGGCGGACCGCCCGAGACGTTGCGTTAGCGCCGATCGGCGAACAATGAGTGACCTCCTCACGGCAGGTCAATTCACGTCATCTTCCTCCCAGAAAGGGAAAGGACGAGTCATGGTCGATCCGTACCGCTTTCATGGCGCCCGGCGCCTCGCCCTGGGCCTCGCCCTGGGTCTGACGTTATGGAGCTGCAACTCACCGACCTCCACGCCTCAGCCGGGTGAAGGAAAGAACCCGTACGCGGGGGGTCGGAGCTACCCGTGGAGCGCACCCGCGCAGATCGACCCCAGCAACCCCTACGCCACCCCCACCCCCTGGCCCACCTGGACCAGCCCCACCG
>NZ_KI912676.1:52644-100702 GCF_000519345.1 Deinococcus pimensis DSM 21231 | reverse complement strand
CGAACGCGGCGAGGGCGTAGGAGAGGGCCGTGAGGAGCGTCCCGGCGAGGAGGACGGGGCGGCGGCCGAGGCGGTCGGAGAGGGCGCCGAGGGTGGGGGCGGCGAGGAGCCCCATGAGGGCGAACAGGCCGATGAGCAGGCCGAGGTTGCGGGCGGCGCCTTCGGGGGTGCCGGTGAGCGATCGGACGAGTTCGGGCGAGACGGGGATGATGACGCCGAGGCCGATCATGTCGATGACGAGGGTGACGAGGATGAAGGGCAGGCCGGGCGCGCGGGGAGTGTGCATGGTGCCTCCTGTGGCTGTGAAGGGGCGTCGGCGTGGCGGTGGCCAGGCCGTGGGATGGCGTGTGGAGTGGTGGTCGCGGTGGTCGCGGGGAAGGACGGTCCGTAGCTCCTGTCCAGATATTACCCGGATAAAACTCGGGGAGCAAGATCAGCCGAGTACGAGAAATGACGGATCGGCAGGCAACGACGAACCCACGTCGAGGCGCGGCGACATCCACCCGGGACGTCACCCTCGCGTGACCGCACCCCGGGCCCGCGAAGGCCGCGGCGAGGCGGAATGTGTTCTGTTGCCTACCGAGGGAACGACGACATCACTCGTCGAAGAGGGACGACCGTCACGACACCCGAACGGCAGGGCCACTCACGGCGCGGGAACCGCCCGCGCCCTGAGACCCGGATGATTCACGTCACCACCTGAGTTAAGATCGGATGAACACGCCCGTGGGCGTGAGTTCCCCCGCTCCAGTCACACGCGCGAGGCCGACCCTTGAAGACCATCCTGATCGTCGACGACAAACTCAGCCTCGTCCGGTTGCTGCAGGACTACCTCGGCGGTGAAGGCTACCGCACCGTCGCGGCGGACAACGGCCGCACCGCCCTGTACACCGCCCGGCACGTCCGACCCGACCTGATCGTGCTCGACCTGATGATGCCCGACCTCGACGGCTTCGGTTTTCTCGAACGGTACCGTCAGGAGGCCGACACGCCCGTCGTCGTCATCACCGCCCGCGACGAGCGCGCGCTGGCCGTACGCGCACTCGAACTCGGCGCGGACGATCACGTCGTCAAACCCTTCGACCTGCCCGAACTCTCCGCGCGCATCCGCGCGGTGCTGCGCCGGGCGCGCCCGACCGTCACGCCCGACGAGACCCTGCGCGTCGGTGACGTCACGCTCGACGAGCGCAGACGACTCGTCACGCGCGGCGCTCAGACGGTCACGCTCGCCCCGGCGGAGTTCGCGGTGCTGCGTCACCTCATGCGTGACCCCGGCCGGGTCGCGTCACGCGCGGAACTGCTCGCGTGCTTCTGCGAGGACGCCGACAGCACCGAACGGACCGTGGACGTGCACGTCCGCAGGCTCCGCCTCAAACTCGAACACGACCCGGCCGATCCGCGCCTCGTGCTCACCGTGTTCGGCGTGGGGTACCGCGTCAACCCCGAACTCACCGTCTGGCCGCGCCCGTCATGACCGTCCGGGCGTGGCGGTCGTTGCATGTCCGGTTGATCCTCGGCTTCGCGGTCGCCGGACTGCTCGGCACCCTCGCGTTCGCGTTGCTGCTGCCCACCGTCACGCTCGGCGCGTTCCGCAGCGAACTGCAACGCGAACGGACCGAGCGTCTCGAACGCGCGGCGCTCGACCACGTCGCCCGCACGGGCAGCTTGAAAGGCTTCCGTCCCGACCCCGCGTGGGGCGGCAGTGACGACCTCGCGCGGAGCGCCCTGGTCCTCGACGCGGCCGGGGAGCTCACCTCGCCGAGCACGTCGAACGCGCGACCTCCGGGTAACTGGCGTGCCCGGCGTGACACGCGCGTCCTCACACGTGGCGGCCGGGTCGTCGGGTACGTCGTGCCGGGCGCGCCTCCTCACGACACGCCCGAGGAGCGCGCGCTGCTCTCGTCCGTCGGTGGGAGCCTCACCCTCGCGGCCCTGATCCGCGTGCTGTTGGTGCTGGCGCTCGGCGCGCTCCTCACGCGCGGCATGATGCGGTCGTTGCATCACCTCACCCGTGAGGCGCAACGCTTCACCCTCGGCGGCGCGTACCAGCCGCTGGACGTGCGAGGGCACGACGAGGTGGCGGTGCTCACCGCGGCGTTCAACGCGATGCGCGCTCAGATCGACCGGGCGGACGGCAACCGCCGCAGGCTCGTCGCGGACGTCGCGCATGACCTCGGGACGCCCCTGACGGTCGCGAGTGGGTACGTACAGGCGATGGTCGCCGGGCGGCTCGCGCCGACGCCGGATCGACTGCTGGTCGTGCAGGGTGAACTCGACCTGATGCGCGGCCTGATCGACGATCTGCGCCTGCTCTCACGCGTCGACGCTGGCGAGCTGCCGCTCGACGTGACGCTCATCGAGCCGCGCGCGCTGCTGCTGACCGTGCACGCGGCGTTCGCGGAGCGTGCGCGGACACAGCAGGTGTCCCTGAGCGTGCACGCGGCGGACGTGCCGCGCGTGCCGCTCGACGATCTGCGTGTTCGGCAGGTGCTCGGCAACCTCGTGTCGAACGCGCTCAACCACACGCCCGAAGGTGGAGCGGTCCGCATCGAGGGTCGCGCACGTGGTGACGCGGTGGAGTTCGTCGTGAGCGACACCGGGGAAGGCATAGACGAGACGCACCTGCCGTTCGTGTTCGAGCGGTTCTACCGCGCGGACGCCGAACGCAGCGGCAGCGGCACGGGGCTCGGGCTGAGCATCGCCCGTAGCCTCACCGAGCTGCTCGGCGGGCAGGTGAGCGTCCACAGTCGGCGCGGGGTCGGCACGACCGCCACGGTGACGTTCCCGCGGGTGACGGGCGTGGAGGACGCGCGTGACGGCGCCGCCTCGCGGGCGCGTCCTCGCAGCGAACCGTACGGGTCCTTCCGAGAAGGAGCATGAACGGGAACGGCGACACCCCCCGTGCGCCAGCCCCCGGGAGGACCCGACGCGCCGCATCGGACACGCACGGGAGCTCGCGTCATCCGGGCGTGTCGTCCGCTTTCCCCGCGAAGGCACCGAGCATGGGAGGCGCGTCGATCACGCGGCGCAACTCGGCCACGAAATGCGGCGCGCGGTTCTCCACGACCGCCTTGATCGCTTCACGCGCCACGACCAGCGGGTCCACGCGACCGTCCTCGAGCGCGTGACGCACCTGCGCGAGCGCGCGCGTGTCGAAGTGACGGCCCAGCATCAGGGTGAGGCGGTCCATGGCGTACTCCACCTGCGCTTCCGTGCCACTCTCCCGCAGTTGCCGTTCGTGCTCGCGCAACGCCCGCTCGGCCTCCTCCTCGGCACGGTCGTCACGTGACCTGAGCGGCCGCTCGGGCTCGTCACGTGACTTGCTCACGCTGGGCGGGCTGAACTCCGCGGGTTCAGGGTATTTGCCGCCCTCGTCCTTGAGGACATCCACGAGAAAGCCAGGTTTGCTGTTGGGCTTGTAGCCGCGCTCGAGCAGATGTTCGGCCTTGGCGAGGCGATCCTCGAAGACGTCCACGCCCAGCCTGCGCAGCAGGTTCCGCGCGACGGGCAGACCCACCCCGTGCTTCGTCACGCGTCCCAGCAAGGCGTCCCCACGCGAGGGGCCGTCACCGAACACGTACCCGATCATCTGCGCGGCGCCACGCCCGCTGTACTCGGCGCTCACGAGGTACCCGTTGGCGATGAGCTCCTCGTGCGCGGGGTCGAGCGCGCGCCGGATGCGTTTGGCCTCGGTGAAGTTGAGCTTGCACTCGCGCGCCCAGTCGACGAGGTTGACGTCGAGGGTCACGGCGGGCAGGTCCGGCTGCGTCGGATCGTACCGCCTGGCGTCCAGCAGACGGTACAGCGCGCGAGCCAGGGGGCGTTCGATCCGTGAGAGCAACCCCATGTCGAGCGGCTTGAGGAACTTCGCGCGGATGCTCTTGACGATCTGACGGGCAAGTTCGAGCCGGATGACGGTGCCCCGCCCGACGTTCTCGTGCTCGCCGCTGTACCCGAGCTGCTCGAGATGCGCGAACGTCACGGACGTCCACTGACGTTTGTCGTGGTCACGCCAGGCTTCCTTGGCCGTGTAGATGGCCGTTCGCAGGCGATGCAGGCTCTGGTGGAGGTTCGCGTACGACCGTCCGTTCGGGTCGATGCCGGCACGTTTGAGGATGGCGTGCGCGGTGACGACGAGTTCACCGCTCGCGGGCGCGCCCGCCTCGATGAACAGGTCGACGATAGCACTGAACACGTCGTTGTCGAGACCGTGTGGGACGCCGCCGTATTCGGCGTGGGAGATGCAGGCGAGCTTCGCGGGTTGCCCGTCGATCTCGAACTCGATCTCCCAGCGGTTGAAGTCGTCCGGGATGCGTTCCTGGATGGAGATCAGTCCAAGCCGCGCGAGGTTGAGCTCGTCGAAGCGCTGACGAAGCTCCAGGGGTCGGCTGTCCTTTCTGGTCGGCTTGCTCCCGCTCAAGGTAGCCGCATCATACAGAAATTCCTCCCTGAGGATGAGTCCCTCTGTTTGAAAAAAGAAGTTTGATGTAAATAAAAGAATGATCATCATCAGGCGAACGAGCGTTTTGCGATGAACACGCATCCGAGCGGTCCCGAACGGGACGAGATGCCCGAACAACAGGCCCGCGAACGGGACGAGATGCCCGAACTTTTCACCTGCCGACGGGACGAGATGCCCGAATGACGGGTCACGAACGGGACGAGATGCCCGAACAAAACGGGACGAGATGCCCGAACGCGGAGACCCCGAACGGGACGAGATGCCCGAATGCGATCGGCTCAAACGGGACGAGATGCCCGAACAAAACACCCCCGATCACCCCCCTCGAATTCGGGCATCTCGTCCCGTGCCTCCACGCGCGCCGCCCGCCGGGCCACGACGCTGAACGTCGATCAGCACGACTTTTTTTTCGAGTCGACGTCACGAACGGGACGAGATGCCCGAATACACGAACGCAGACGGGACGAGATGCCCGAACAAGGGGACACAGGGCGTCTGGCGTCCCCGCACCCCTGCTCATGATGGGACAAGCTGCCCGAACGTCTTCGGCCGACGGGTCGACACGACGACCCACGACGACGTGACGGAGCAGGCCGGGCGCGCACGGTCACCAGCACGAAAATTTGGGCGCGTGGAGCGGCGTCACGTGGCCTGGTCGTATTTATCCCTGATGATCCTGGAGGAGTCGGGCGACGTGACACGTTGCACGAGGCAAGTCCACATCTTGCTCACGAGGCTTCCCAAGAAAAGGGATTAGCTCCTCGACACCCCCAGCGCACGAAACCACAACGGCAACCCCGACGTCGTCTCCGTTCGCACGAAGCGGCGCTCGCCGTCGGCGACCCGCACCTCGTCCTTCCCCGAGGTGACCCGACCACTCAGGCGTCGTACCTTGAACAGGACATGACCGACGCGTCCGACCTCCTGCATTTCGTGGTGCTGCTCACCTACCGCGCGCCCCTCGCCGACATCGACGCCGCGCTGCCCGCCCACCGCGCCTTTCTCGACGAAGCCTACGCCGACGGCGTCTTCCTCCTGTCCGGCCCGCGCGCTCCACGGACGGGCGGCGTGATCCTCGCGCGCGCCCGCAGCGAGCACGAGTTGCGCGTGAGGCTCACACGGGACCCGTTCGCTCGGGCGAACCTCGCGACGTACGACCTCGTCGCGTTCACCCCGACCCGACGCGCCTGAACGACGAGCGCCCCACCGGGCATGAGGACACGCGCCCCGGCACCTCGCAGGTACGGTGAGGGTATGCGTGACCTCGACCGACTCGACCGTGGCATCGTCGCGTGGATGGCTCGACACGGCGTGACCGTGCTGCGTGTCAGCCTGGGGCTCATCTTCGTGTGGTTCGGCGCGCTCAAGTTCATTCCCGGGCTCAGCCCCGCGCAGGACCTCGCGGTCGATACGGTAGGCGTGCTGAGTTTCGGGTTGCTCGGCGCGGACGCGGCGCGCGTGGCCATCGCCGCGCTGGAAACCCTGATCGGGGTGGGATTGCTGGGGGCGGTGCTGCTGCGCGCGGTGATCGCGTTGCTGTGCGTGCAGTTGCTCGGTACCATGACGCCGATCGTGCTGTTTCCGGACGCGGTGTTCGGTGCGGCGCCGCTCGTTCCGACGCTCGAAGGGCAGTACATCTTCAAGAATCTCGTGTTGATCGGCGCGGCCCTCGTGATCGGCGCGACCGTGCGTGGAGGGCGGCTGCACGCCGAGCGGACGATCGACCTCCCGAGTGTGCGCGGAGCGCACCTCCACGTAGAATGAGACGCATGAGTGACACGGTCGGTGAAGGGTACCTCGAAAGTCACGATCCCCTCGAAACGCGCGTCCTGGTGCGTCACGTCACCACCGTCGAACTCGCCCGCTCACGCGCCGAGACCGACCGACGGGCCGGATGGCACGTGTGCGTCGTCACCTCCCACGGAGGCAGGTTCCGCGTCACCCGCGACCCGTACTTCGAGCGGCACGCCGCCGAGCAGTACGCACGCGACCTCATCCACGACATCGAACGTTACCTCACCCGTGACGCGTCCTCGGCGCGAACGTCTCCCTGATCGGCCCGCACGACAGGAATCGTGACGCTCGCCCCGTCCGTTCGTCTGGACTCGTCGCGTGTCGAGCGGGTCACCTGGCGGTCCCGGAGGCGTTCCCGCCTTCACCGCCCCGCTTCCGCGCGCCGTGCAGGAACACCCGCAACGCCGTCGGCAGGACCTGCGGCGCGAGCGGTCCGTCCACCTCATGAACGAGGTTGCGTTTGATCGACGGGGTCAGCGCCAGGCTCAGCATCAAGCCGACCAGTTCCTCCGTGGGCAACTCCGGGTCGAGGTCACCGTCACGCTGCCCTGACGCCACGACCTCCCCCACGAGCGCGAACAGCGCGTCGAACGCCGGATCGTCACCCAGGTCGGGCCCGAGGCTCGACGTGAACAGCACCCTGAACAGCCCCGGGTACTCGTCCTGAAAGGCGAGGAACTCGAAGAGCACGGCACGTACGCGACCCTCGGTGCTCCGCTCGGCCTCCACGGCGCCGCGAATGCGCGCCGTGACTTCCCGGAGTTTCACGGCGCGCAGTTCGAGCAGCAGGCTGCGCTTGTCCGGGAAGTACTTGTACAGCGCCACTCGCGTCAGGAGTGCCCGCTCGGCGATGTCGTCCATCACGGCGTTCTGATAGCCCTTCTCACCGAACACGGCGAGGGCGCAGTCGAGAATCTCGGCGGTCCGCCGGGCGCGACGTCGATCTCGAAGCGAGGGGGAGGAAGCGGGCGTGATCATGCCCTCCAGTCTAGGTCGTCGTGACGCGCGCGGTGATCGACGAGGCGTCCTGCCGTGCGAACCACGCGAGCGTGTCCCGGACGGTGTCGTCGAGCGGCCGGAAGGTCGCGCCGAGCTCACGCGCGGCCCGTTCGGCGCTCACGTGATGACGCAGGTGCATGGTGCGTACGCCCGCGAGGGGCAGGGGAGAGGGTCGGTTCGCGAGGCGAGCGGCGAGGTCGGCGAGCCGCGCGAGCGTCTCGACGGCGCCTCGCGGCGCCACGAGACGCGGCGCCTTCACGCCGGAGTGCCGTTCGAGCGTGTCGAACAGCTCGCGGAAACTCACGTAGGGCCCGCTGGCGACGTACCGCGCGCCGGGCTGGGCGTGTTCGGCGGCCTCGGCCATGACCCACGCGACGTCGCGGGCGTCGGCGACGCTGGTGCCGCCGTCGAGCGCGAAGGGGAAGCCGCGGCGGAGGAAGCGCAGGACGATCTCCCCGGCGCTGGTGGGCGCCGCGTCGTGAGGTCCGAACATCCAGCCGGGCAGCACCGTGACGATCTCGGGTCCGTGGGTGCGGGCGCGGTCGGCGACGGCGCGGTCCATCTCGACCTTGCTGCGGAAGTACGCGTTGCGCAGTTGTGTCTCGCTCGCCGGGGTGTCCTCGTCGCCGGGTTTCATGCCGATGGCGCCGCTGCTGCTGGTGAGCACGGCGCGGCGCACACCGCGCCCGCTGGCGATGTCGAGGAGGTCGAGGGTGGCGTTCACGTTGAGCTGACGCAGGGCGTGGGTGTGATTTCCGGGGGCGTAGGATTCGCGGAAGTACGCGGCGGTGTGGAACAGGACGTCCACGCCGTCGAGTGCGGGTGTCCAGCCCTGGGGGTGGTCGAGGTCGCCGATGACGACGTCGACGCCGGGTGGAAGCTGAGCGCGGGCCTTCCCGGGCGATCTCGCGAGGGCGGTGACGTGGTGTCCGCGTCCCTGCAGTTCGCGAACGAGGTTGCTGCCGAGGAGTCCTGTGCTGCCGGTCACGAACACACGCATGGTTTCCTCCCGAGGAGCGGGAACACCTCGCTCTCTGAGTAACATCATGTAAACTTTTGAGGCACAGTGTCGAGTGTCCTGTATGACAGTCCCGCGGGCGACGACCAGAGCCGCCCGACCCCCCGAGGCGCCGCGGACATCCCCACCGACGAACCCGAAGGCACCTTCACGCCGCCCACCGCGACCGAACGAGGCGTGACGACTTCGAGAAGTCCGGTACGCCCCGCGACGCCGCATTTGGCGGGGCGGCCACACTGACGTCCACCTGCACCTGCACCTCCCCGTCGAGCGTCACCGCACGCGGACGACGTCGCCCAACACCGGACGCATGTGCGCACGGGCGCCGCGCCCCTTCCCTCTACACTCCACCTCATGCGCATCAAAGCGGTCCTCGCGTCGCCCGGCGTCGTCCTGCTCACCCTCACCCTCGGCGCCTGCGGGCAGACCACCGGAACGAACACCGCGCCCAGCGCTCCTGCCGACCCGAACGCCTGGCCCGCCGGGTACTCACCCGACCCCCTCGCGGACCGACTCACGACCGAACACCTCGGTGACGCCGCGTACACCACCATGGAAGTCGAAGCGCTCGGCCTCGTCAACGACGCCCGCGCCCGGGGCGTCACCTGCACGAAACCGGACGGCACCACCACCGTCATGCCGAGCGTCCGCGCGCTCCGCATGGAAGGACACCTGCACCTCGCCGCGCGCCGACACGGTACGGACATGCTCACCCGAGGCTACTTCGCTCACGACGCGCCCACCCCCGCCCCGAACGGCGTCAGGCTCATCGACCGCCTCCTGAACGCCGGTCTGCCGCAGCCCAGCGCGTGGGGAGAGAACCTCGCGAGCGGTCAGACGAGCGCCCGCCAGGCGGTCGACGACTGGCTCGCCAGTCACGACCACTGCGTCAACCTGATGAGTCCGCTGCACGCGTACGCCGGGGTGGGACTGGTCGTGCGCGACGGGCAGTTCATGTGGACGAACGACTTCGCCGCCGGACCACTGACCGCGCGCTGAGCGGCCCCCGACCGACCGCCGTCGACGACGCTTGACACCCGGTCGGTCGGCAGGTCGACGGTCCTCACGGGAAGACGAACCCGAACAGCGGCGGTTGCTTGTTCGGCGCGTCCGACGCTTCGAGCTGCGAGACCGTCACGCCCAGCAGCCGTACCGGACGATCCGACAGCAACGTCGGCGTGAGCAGACGCCCCGCGACGACGAACAACTCGTCGGCGTCCGCCACGGCCAGCGGCAGGCTCGTGCGGCGCGTGACCAGCTCGAAGTCAAAGAACTTCACCTTCAAAGTCACGGTGCGGCCCGCGAGCCCGTGACGCGCGAGCCTCGCGGCGGCGCGCGCGGAGACGGCGCGCAACGCCACACCCAGACGCGCGAAGTCCGACACGTCCTCATCGAACGTTTCCTCCGCGCCGACGCTCTTGCGGTCGTCGCTGGGATCCACCGCGCGCTCGTCGATGCCACGCGCGATCCGCCAGAAGTGCCGCCCCGACGCCTCCCCGAACTCGGTCACGAGGTCCGCCTCGCCCGCGCGGCGCAGGTCCGCCCCCGTGAAGATGCCCAGCTCGTTCATCCGCCGCGCCGTCTTCGGACCCACTCCGAAGAAGTCCCCCACGGGCAGACGCGCGATCAGCGCCTCCACCTCCTCGGGACGCACGACCGTCAGTCCGTCGGGTTTGTTCATGCCGCTCGCGAGCTTCGCGACGAACTTCGTGCTGCTCGCGCCCGCCGAGACCGTGAGGCCGCCCGTCCGTTCGAACACCTCACGTTTTACGTTCCGCGCGACGAGCGTCGCGCTTCTCGGTCCGAACCTCGGTTCGGTCACGTCGAGGAACGCCTCGTCGAGCGACAGGGGCTCCACGAGGTCCGTGTACGTCCGGAACACCTCCATCACGATCCGTGACGCCTCCCGGTACGCGTCCATGCGCGGCTCGATCACCACGAGGTGCGGGCAGCGCGCCAGCGCCGTCCGCAGGGGCATCGCGCTGCGCACCCCGTACCGCCGGGCCTCGTAACTCGCGGTCGTGACGACGCTGCGCGGACCACGCCACGCCACCGCGACGGGCCGACCACGTAGACGTGGGTCGTCACGGACCTCCACGGCCGCGTAGAAGCAGTCCATATCGCAATGCAGGATCCGTCTCACGCTGAACTCCAAGGGAAGTCTACGTCACGAGCAAAACGCTCCGGGCGAGACCTCCCCGGGCGGACGCCTCATCCAGAGAGGCCCGCCACCGATCGGGCCCTGCGCGCGGCGTCACATGAGCGGCGCGCGCAGCGTCGCCACCACGACGTCCACCACGTCCAGGACGAGCAGCGACGACAGCATCGGCACCAGCCGACCGCAGGCGTCGAGCACGTTGGCCGAGAGGAGAGGACGGCGGCGGCGGCGCGGCAGGGACCGCGCGACCGACCCTCAGACCCCCTTGTCCTCGAGTCGCGCGAGTTCCCACGTGAGGTTCGCGCGCGCCGTCACCTCGCACGCCGAACGCATCCCCGGGGTCACGTACAGCCGCGCGCGCCCCAGGAAGCCGCGCAGCACCCGCGCGCGACCTTCCCGGTACGCCTCCTCGGGCACCCACGCGTACTCCCGCCGGATGGCGTTCGCGTACCGCGCGTACCGCGGGCGTGGCGCGCCCAGCACCGCGAGGTCCGCGTCCACGAACGCCGCCGCGTCCTCGTCCCCGCCGCACTCGTGCGTCGCCGTGGCCAGCACCAGCGACACGACGCGCTCCACGTGCGCCTCCGGCAGGATGGACGCCAGCGAGCGTCGAGCGAGCTGCGCGCTGCGCGCCTCGTTGTCCGCCCGGCGCGGATCGTACACCGCGTCATGAAACCACGCGGCCAGCTCGGCCGCCTCCCGGTCCGAGACGTCCAGACCGTCGAGGACGCGCAGCACGTCGAGCACGTGCGACAGGGTGTGGTACGCCCGCCAGGGCTGGGCGTGCCGGACGAGCAGATCGTCGAGGACGAGATCGAAGTCGGGCGGCACGTTCAGCCGCGCCGCGAGGTGCGCCCAGCGCTCACGCGCCCGCGAGGTGGGGTCGGTGGTCAAGAGTTCACCTTCGTGGCCTCTTTCGTCGTGGTCAGTACGGCAGCAGGAACTTCTGCATCGCGCCGAGCAGCCCGTCCGGTTCCGCCTGTCGCGCCGCGACCCGCAACGCGAATTCCCGGAATTCGTCCTCCGTGAACGCGCGGGCGCATTCGAACCGGAAGCTGGTCGCGGAACCGACCGGGAGCTCGCCGGGGTACACGGGCACGACGGGGGAAACCTGAAGGACGACGTCGGGAATTCGGAGCTCGGTCGTGACCGTGCGGTCCGGGCCGACCAGCGTGATCAGCAGCACCCCGGGTTGTCCGGGCTGGGCGGAGTACGTGGTGATGGGCAGGTCCTGTTCGTGGGTCATGAGGGCCTCTCGAAGTTGAGGGTCGGTGATCATCCGGCGGTTCGACCGGACGGGCGTGTTCCTTCTCAGGGTAGCGTGCCGGACGCTCGGCGAGGGTGTCGCCTCGCGTGAAGTGAGGCGTCGGGTCGTGAACAGGAGACCCTCACGCGTGACCTGGAGGCGCGGCGCCCGATCGGCACGCGGCGACGTGACCGGGCGGTCGGCGGTGAAGTGTGCCGGAACCTTCCGCGCGTGAAGCGCGTATCCTGCGGAGCACACCACCTTCCCGGCCGCTTCGGAGCGAGCGCCAGCAGAGGAGCGTTCTCGTGAACGGCAAGACCATCCACCTGATTCACCTGCCGATGCCCGCCGAGGCCGACGCCGCACTGACCGAGGACCTTCCCGCGGCGGGCGTCACGCACGTGGACATCACGGACGGCGGGATAGAGCTGGTCCTGCCGGACGCTTCGCGTGAGGAGGCCGTGCGGCTCGCGCGGACGATCAGCGCGCGGCACCCGACCCTGACGGTGCGCGCGCACCTGCGTGTCAACGCTCGCTGGCTGCCGCGCGCCCTCACGACCGGTCTGCTCCTCATCGGCACGCGCGCGCACGTCGTGGAGGTCGACGTGCCCGCGCGGATCGTCACGAGGACCTTCGAGACGCGTCACCCGCGCTTCGCGGACGCGGGCGTGCCCGTGCACGTGCAGGCCGCCGGGACGGCGTCGCAGCTGGTGCTGCCCGCCGCGTTCGAGGTGTCGGCGCTCGCGCAGGTGACCGAGTGGGTCAAGACGAACCTCAGCGCGCCGCGCGTCTTGCCGAACTCGCCGGGACGTTGGGTTCCGAACGGCAGTCGGCACCATGACGTGGAGCGCTTCGTGTCGGGTGTGGACGTGTCGTCCGGGGAGGCGAGACTCTGGACGGACGACGCGTGAGGATCGCCCGGGCGGACCTCGGCGGTTTCGCGCTGTCCTCGACGTTCACGAACCCGACTCGCTCGACCGCGTCCGTCACGATCCCCGCCGACCGGTCGAGCCGTCCGCACGAGCAGGGGCGGCCCACACGCCCAGGAGGGCCGTCACGTCGGTCGCGGCGACACGTCGGCGCGTGCAGGTCGCGCCCGCGCTGACCTTCCCGCTCGTCCCGCCGAGCATGTCGACCACCGTGAAGGCCGCCTCGGCGGGCAGATCGCTCCCGACAAACACCGGACGCCACCCCGGATGATCGTGCGCGAGCCGTCACGCCACGCGGCCCTTCCCGTACCCCGCCGGGCGGTCCTCGCCCGACCAGTCCAGTCCGGAGTGGCGCCGTCACGTCGACAGAAACCCGTCACGCCATACGGGCTCCCACGGACGCCGTCCCGACCCACGGCCGCCACCTCCACGCGCGAACACCGGACGAGCTCGCCATCGTGAGATCATCCTCGGCCTCCTACTGTGCGGCGTCAGGGCGCCCGCCCACAAGGAGACCCATGAGAACGAAGTTCGCCTTCCTGCTTCACCCGCGCGACACCCTGCGCGACGACCTGCGTCAGCTCCTCCACCCCGCCTTCGGCCTCGTCCCCGACGCCGTCCTGCGCGGCGCACTCAGGCGCCTGCCCATCCCGCCGCTCGTCACGGGTGAGGTCCGCTACGACGACGCCCCCTCCGAGACCGCCGGGTGGCTCGTCACCGTTCCGCTCAGCGCGTCGCAACTGCTGCGCCTGCCCCGCGCGACCGTGCACGCCCGCATCCATCAGGCCGTCGACCGAGCGCGTGACCTGGGCGCGAGCGTCGTCGGGCTCGGCGCCCTCACCGCGCCCGCCACGCTCGGCGGCAAGGTCCTGCAGTCCCGAGGCGACATCGGCGTCACCAACGGCAACGCCTTCACCGCCGCCATGACCGCCCTCGCGGTGGACCGACTGCTGCCCAGCCTGCCCGAGGGCTCCACGGTCGCGCTGGTCGGCGCGACCGGCAGCGTCGGCAGTTGCCTCACCCGCCTCCTCGCGGGACGCGTGGACGCCAGGCTCCTGCTCGTCGCGCGCCACCAGGGCCGCCTCGACACCCTCGCGGGCGAAGTGCGCCGTCAGGGCGCGCACGTCACGACCAGCACCCGCATGGAGGACGTGCGCGCCGCGCACCTCGTCGTGCTGCTCACCAGCGCCACCGAGGCGCTGCTGCGCGACGAGCACCTCCGCCCGGGCGCGATCGTCCTGGACGACACCCAGCCCCGCAACACCGACGCGTCGCTCACGCGCACCCGCCCTGACGTCACCGTCATCGACGGTGGCCTCGTGGACGTGCCCGGGATGCGTCTGCGCGGCACCATCGGTCTCGCGAGGGGCGTGGCGTACGCCTGCCTCGCGGAGACGATGCTCCTCGCGCTCGACGGGCAGAGCGCGCACTTCTCCATCGGCGCGCCCGACGCGGACAAGGCGCGCGTGATGCTGCGCCTCGCCGAGCGGCACGCGCATCTCGGCTTCCGCCTCGCGCCCTTCCGGTCCTTCGGTCGGCTCCTGCCCGAGGGGGCGTTCGACGGCGCGCCGCGTGAAGCGGTGACCGCGTGAAGCACATCGTGATCGTCGGCGGGGGGTACTTCGGGGTGGACGCGTACCGCGCGGTGCTGCGTGAGGCAAGGCGGGAGGTGCGGCGCGGCGAGGTGCGCGTCACGCTGGTCAGCGCGAGCGATCATCACGCGTTCCACGGCTGGACGGGCGAAGTGCTCGGCGGCGTCGTGAGGGCCGAGCATGTCCGCACACCCCTGCCCGGCCTGGTGCCTCACGCGACGTTCCTGCACGCCCGCGCCGAACACGTCGAGCTCACGTCACGCTCGCTGACGGTGCGTCTGCCCGACCATACGCAGCGTACGCTCACGTACGACCGGCTGCTGCTCGGCATGGGCTCACGCGATCCTATCGAACGCGTTCCCGGAGTGCGCGAGCACGCGTGGCGCCTCAAGCAGAGCGGTGACCTGCGTGCCTTCCACACGCGCCTGCACGCGGAACTCCAGACGGACGGTGATCCCCTGCGGATCGTGGTGATCGGCGGGGGTTTCGCGGGTGTGGAGATGACGGCCGCGATCGCCGAACTCGCCCGCGACGTCAGGAAGCGCGAGGTGCGCGTGCACCTCGTCACGAGCGGCGACCGGATCCTGGACGAACTCCGGCCTCGCTTCACGCGGCTCGCGGAGTACGCCGAGCGTGAACTGCGCGCGCTGGGCGTGACCCTTCACCTCGGGGTGCGCGCCGAACGCGTCGGCGCGCGAGAAGTGCACCTGCAGGGCGGCACGGTCGTCGAATCCGACCTCACGCTGCTCACCGCGGGCGTCGCGTACGACACGCTCCCCGGTACGGAGGCACTGCCGCGTGACGGGCGTGGCCGACTCGTCACCGACGCGTACCTGCGCGTGCGCGGTCACGAGGACATCCTCGCCGGTGGAGACGCCGCGCTCGTCGAGCACGTCGGGGGTGGCGTGTGCCCGACGAACGCGCTCTGGGCGATGAAGCACGGCATGTGGGCGGGCGGGAACGCCGCGCGGTCCCTGCTGGGCCGCCCCCCGAGACGTTTCACGTACCGCGGGCTGGGTCAGGCCGCGAGCGTCGGCGTGGGGCGGGGCGTCACGGAGTTGCGTGGCCTGCAATTCACGGGTCTCGCGGGCTGGCTGCTGCGGCTGGGGTTCTTCGCGTGGTACATGCCCTCCCGCCGTCAGGGCGCGCGCGTCCTGACGGACTGGGCGCGGACCTTCACGCGTGGACGCACCCTCGAAGGGCAAGGCGCCGCCCGAGCGGGGAGGGTCGGGCGGGCACGTCACGGCACGTCGCCCCGCCCGTCCGAGGAGTTCCGCTAGACCGGACGTTCCACGCGTTCGTCGAAGTGTCGGGCGTCGGTTCACCAGCCGCGCAGGGCTTTGCGGGCTCGGCCCTGGCCGACGCGGACGTACGCTCGGGTGGTGTCGATCTTGACGTGTCCGAGGATCTCGGCGACGGCGACGAAGTCCTCGAGCTGGTCGTAGAGGCGGGTGCCCATGGAGTTGCGGAAGGCGTGGAAGCCGCGCCGGTCGCTGCCGCCGTCGTCACGATCGAACAGGGGGCGCAGGTGGCGCGCGGCGCCTGCCCAGGTGCGGTAGGGCAGCAGGTACGCGTCCTGGTGTGACGTGCGTCGCGGGAGGGGTCGGTAGGCGCTGAGGGCGTCGCGGAGGCGGTCGCTGAGGGGAACGCGGCGGCTCTTGCGGCCCTTTCCGGACCGGACGATCAGGGTGGGGTGGGGGGTGTCGAGGTGGACGTCGTCCCACGTGAGGGCGAGGTGTTCGTGCGTGCGGGTGTGGAGGTCGTGACGGGCGTGGTCGAGGGTCATGCGATGCTCCCCGGAGGGTCGGGGCGGTCACGTCGAAGTTCCGGCGACCCGGATGCCGGATCGCCGGGCGTTCGTGCCCGGTCCTGACCGCACCCGCGACATGAGAATGGGGTGAGGCTCCAGGATCGACGAGAAGCCCCCTGCATCCCACCCGGAGCGCCCCGACACCCACCCCGCCCCGTGAGGAAGCCAAAGACGTCCGCGAACCCACGACGTCACACCACGTCATCCTTTCACGGCCACACAACGACGCTCCATCATGAGCCGCACCCCATCCTTTTCACGTCCTGACCCCGCCCTGGACACGCGCGTACGACGACGCCCTCCCGCTTCTCACGCTCGACTTTACGAGCGACGAAACGACACGACCGCCCGGTGAAGGAATGCTAACCTTCCCTCACCGCGACATCCGGCGATCACGAACCACTCCGCGCGACACGCGACCAGGAGCCTCCATGATCCTCACCACAGGCGCTCCACGCGTCACGATCATCGACGACCACGACCTCGACGTCGAACTCACCCGCATCGCCCTCGACCAGGTCGCGCCCGACGCGCTCGTCACCCACCACGACGATCCCGAAGAGGCCCTGCGCGAACTCACCACCCCAGGCGTCCTGCCCGACCTCGTGCTGCTCGACCTCAACATGCCCGGCCTGCACGGTCACGACGTCCTCACCGCCCTGCGCGCACACCCTCTCACCGCGCACGTCAAGATCGTGGTGTGCAGCACCTCCGGTCGTGACCACGACCGCCAGCGCAGCCTCACGCTCGGCGCGGACGCCTACCTCGTCAAACCACTCACCGAGCACGAACTCGTCACCGCGCTCACCGCCCTCCTCGCCGTCCCCACGGCCGGACACGCCTGCTGACCGCTCACGCCCGACGCCTTATCCGTCCTTGCCGCGCCCATCGACACCCGCACCCACCGGAGGCGACCGTGAAGGCCACCAGCAACCACCTGCCCACGAGCGACGACGTCACCCTCAACGTCACGATGGAACTCGAACGCCTCCGCGCCCTCGTGGACTACTGGCGCCACCAGGCCCTGCACGATCCCCTCACCGGCCTGCCCAACCGCGCCTGGTGGACGCTCCACGCCACCACCTTCACGCAGCACGGCGGGGCCGTCATCGTCCTCGACCTCGACCGATTCAAGCTCGTGAACGACACGCACGGTCACGCCGCGGGCGACGCGGTCCTGCGCGAGGTCGCCACGCGCTTCCAGCGAACCCTCGGCCCTCACCGACAGGTCGTACGTCTCGGCGGGGACGAATTCGCGGTCCTGCTGCCCGCCGGAGATCCGGATTCACCCGAACGGGTCATCCGCGCGCTCCGAGCGGCGCTGCGAGAAGAGGTGCGGATCGACGACCGGGCGCTGCACGTGACCGTCAGCGCCGGCCACGCCGAATGCCTGGACGGCGCGGGCGCGCTGGGCCTGCTGCTGTGCGAGGCGGACGCGCGTATGTACCGCGCCAAACGCTCCCGACGTCGCCGAGGTCGCCCAGCCCGCGTGCTCGACCACACCCCGGCCAGATCCTGACGACCTCCACGCCGACCTGCGCCCCACCCCTCGATCCGGGGGAGGCGCGCAGGTCCGTGCGGTTCGATCGGGCGGTTCAGCCGCGGTTGTCCGCGAGGTACTCGTCGAGACGGTCCCAGGTCTGCGTGACGCCCTGCAGCATGCCCATCTCGAGAACCTGGTCGAGGGCGTCCTTGGAGGCGTAGGTGGCGCGGTTGGTGAGCCTGGTGCCGCCACGTTCGGTGTCCTCGAAGGTCAGCGTGACGAGCGTGGAGGGCATGCTCCCGTTGATGTGGCCGTCCGCGTCGGAGAAGTGGTCGGTGTAGCGGATGAGTTTGTCCGGTTCGATGTCCTCGTAGAGGCCGAGCCCCCAGGATTCCATGCCGTAGAACTCTCCCTGCGTTTCGTCGACGCATTTCATGCAGTAGTGCCAGCGGCCGCCCACGCGGAAGTCGACGGTGCAGACGGGCAGTTCCCAGCCGCGTGGTCCCCACCAGTGCCGGAGGTGCTCAGGGCGGGAGAAGGCGGCGAACACGAGCGCTCTGGGCGCCTGGAAGACGCGTTCGAGGATCAGTTCGCGGTCCCCTTCGATGTGGGAAGTGACGCGGCCTTCGTTGCTTGAGGTGGTCATGGCGCTTCTCCTTCGGTGTCCGGTGTCGGGTGCGGGTGTTGCTGGAGTTCCTGGAGGTAGTCGTCGAGGCGGTCGAGGCGGCCCTGCCAGAGGCGGCGGTAGGGGGTGAGCCAGTCGTCGAGGTCCCTGAAGGGTTCGGGGCGGAGGCGGCAGATGCGGCGGTTGGCGACCGCCTGGATTTCGATGATGCCGGCGTCTGCGAGGACGCGGAGGTGTTTGGACGCCTGGGGTTGCCGGATGTGCAGTCGTGTGGCGATCTCGCCGACCGTGAGCGGTTGCCGGATGAGCAGTTCGACGATGTGCAGTCGGCTCGGTTCGGCGAGGGCACTCAGGGTCGTGGGGTTCACGGGCACCTCCTATCCGGGGTGTGGGGTTCGAACACCCTCAATATACCACACTGGGAATATTCAAGTCAAGGAATATAGCCGGACGAACGCGAACGATCATCCCAAGCGACCGCTTCCCTCACTCACCCTCACCCCCACGCGGCCACCATGAACCATGCCCACCGCTCCCTTCGACCCCGACACGCTCACCCCCGGCCTCGTGCGGCAACTCATCACCACCCAGTTCCCCCACTGGGCGCACCTCCCCATCGAACCCGCCTCCCCGCAGGGCTGGGACAACCGCACCTTCCGCCTCGGAAACGACCTCTGCGCTCGCCTCCCCAGCGCCCGGGGGTACGTCCCCCAGGTCGCCAAGGAACACCGCTGGCTGCCCGTCCTCGCCGCGTCCCTGCCCTGGAACGTCCCCGTGCCCGTCGCGCTCGGGCAGCCCTCCGAACGCTACCCCTACCCCTGGTCCGTGTACGGCTGGCTCGAAGGTCAGCCCGCCAGCCCCACGAACCTCCCGAACCTCAGCGTCTTCGCTTCCGACGTGGCCCGCTTCCTGCGGGACCTGCGGTCCGTGCCGCCCGGCGACGGCCCCCGACCCGGACTGCACTCCGCCTTCCGCGGAGGGCCGCTCGCCACGTACGACGAGGAGACGACCACCTGCCTGAACGACCTGGAAGGCGAGGTGGACACCCACGCGCTCCACGCGGTGTGGACGGCGGCGCTCGACGCACCCTGGGACGGGCACGACGTGTGGTTCCACGGGGACGTCGCGGTGAACAACCTCCTCGTCCACGAGGGCCGCCTCCGGGGCGTGATCGACTTCGGATGCTGCGGCGTCGGCGATCCCGCCTGCGATCTCGTGCTCGCCTGGACACTGTTCGAAGGCGAAAGCCGCGCGGTGTTCAAGGCCGAGCTCGGGAACGACGAGCGCACATGGTCGCGCGCGCGCGGGTGGGCCGTGTGGAAGGCCCTGCTGCAGGTGCGGGACGCGAGACGCGCGAACGACGAGGTCTCGGGCGAGGTGTCGCGGGCTGCCCGGCGCGTGCTGCGTGAGGTGCTGCTGGACCACGCGGCCACGAGAAGGGGAGGGCGACCGTGAGGAGGGGACGCGGCTCGCGCGGCTCCACGCCGGATTCGGGCCCGACTGACCATCGTCCCAGGCGGGCGCGCAGTTCACCGAACGCGACACCCTCGAACGGATCTACCATCCGGCCGTGCCGTCCCTGCTCTGACGTGCAGAACCGCCGCGCGACCGGTCACGCAGGCGGAGGTTCACGAGCGCAGGGTCCGCCTCGCGGCACGACCGCGCGGGTGGCGACGGCCGCCGATCACGTCAGCCCGGGCCGCCGCGTCCGCACGGGGTCACGCGAGCTTCGGCAGGGAGAACCCGAACGTCGCCCCGCCGTCCGGCGTGCCCTCGGCCCAGACCTGCCCGCCGTGCCGCCGTACGATCCGCCGGACGTTGGCGAGACCCACCCCGGTCCCCTCGAACTCCTCCTGCCTGTGCAGGCGTTGAAACACCCCGAACAGCTTGTTCGCGTATCTCGGGTCGAAGCCCACGCCATTGTCGCGCACCAGCACCGCCCACTCGTCCGCACGCTCCTCCGTCCACACCTCGATCACCGCCTCCGCCCGCGTTCGCGTGTACTTCACCGCGTTCGACATGAGGTTGAGCAGCACCTGCCGCAGCAGGTCGTGATCGCCCGGCACGAGCGGCAACGCCGCCACCCGCCACGACAGGACGCGCTCGGAAGCGTCCGCTTCCAGCTCGACCCGCACCGACGCCACGAGCGCGTCCAGGTTCACCTGCCGCACCTGAAGCGGCGCGCGGGACGACCGTGACAGGTCGAGCATCGCGTCGATCAGGTGATCCATCCGCGTGGCGGCCTGCTCCACGACCTCCAGGTACCGGGCCGGCTTGACGTCCAGGGTGCTCCCGAAGGACTTGCGCAGCAGCTCGTTGAAGCCCAGGATGTGCCGCACCGGCGTACGCAGATCGTGCGAGACGCTGTACGCGAACGCCTCGAGCTCCTCGTTCGCGCTCGCGAGTGACGCCGTGCGCGCCGCGAGCCGCTCGCGTTCCCTCGCGAGGTCCGCCATCTGCTCCATCCGGTCGAGCGCGAGGCCGAGGCTGCGTCCGAGCGTCTCGACGATCGTGCGTTCCGCGCTCGACCAGCCCTGTCGGCCGAACACCGCCAGTCCGAAGACGCCCTTCACTCCACGCGAGGTTCTGAGCGGCACCATCGCCGTGGCGCTGACGTGCGTGACGTGCGGCGCCATCTGGTCCACGTTCACGTCGTACACGCCCTGAAAATCCGTCTCACCCGTCTCGAAGGGCCTGCGCAGACTCATCGTCGTGGCGTGCGGCATGCCCGCCGCGTGCGCGGCCGCGAGTTCCGCGTTGCCGTACTCGCCCAGCATGCGCCGGACGAACCAGCGGTCACCGTCGAGTTCGTAGTACGCGGCGGCGGCGAGGGGCAGCAGGCTCCACGCGAGCGCCTGAGCGCGCTCGATCAACGCGTACGGATCGTGATTCACGTTGAGGTCGTGCGTCCACTCCTCGAAAGCGCCGAGGGCGCGGTTGCGCGCGTCGAGCTCCTCGTTGCGCTGCCGCAGCGCCTCGGTCAGCCGCGCGCTCCGCGCGGCCGCCGCGAGCTGTCCACTGAACAGCCGCAGGAAGTCCCGGTAGGCGTCGTCGAGCGCCTGCCGTGGGTTGAGCCCCACGACGAGGTGCCCCCGCGGCCCCGATTCACCAGGGCCGCCGAGCGGCAGCGCCGCCACGCGCGTCACGAGTTCCGGCCACGCGCTCGCCCGGCACGCCTCGACGTCGTGAACGCACGTCTCGTCCGCCGTGAACCACCCGGGCGGCGGGGAGCGCCACCCCTCAAGGTGTTCGCCTTCGAGACCGACCGACCCGAGGAGCCGCGCGTCCTCCCCGGTGAGGGTCTGGTAGAGCAGCACGAACGGCAGGTCCTGAGGGTTGTCCCCGGCGACGCGCAGGGCGGCCCGCACGAGCGAGGGCGTGTCGCGCGCCCCCAGGAGGGCGTCGGTGAGCCTGGCGAGGGTGCGTGTGCGCCGCGCGGCCAGCACCCGGTCGGTCATCTCGATCACGGAGCAGAACACCCCGGCGACGCGGTCCGCGTCGTACACGGGCGTGAAGCCCACGTCGAAGTAGCACTCCTCCATGTAGCCGTCGCGGACGAGCGGCACGAGCAGGTTCTCGAACGCGGCGCTCTCGCCGCGCAGGGCCGCGTCGAACACGGGTTCGAGGCCGGGGTAGCCGTCGTGCCCGAAGATGTCGGCGGTGCGGGAACCGAGCGCCCGGGGGTGCTTGTCGCCGAGGATGGGGCGGTACGCGTCGTTGTAGAGCGCGAGGAGGTCATGAGTCCAGGCGATGTACATGGGTTGCCTGGACGCCAGCATCAGGTGGACGTGGGTGCGCAGCGCCGCGGGCCAGTCGCGGGAAGGGCCGAGCGGTGTGGCGCTCCAGTCGACGTCGCGCATCCGCGCGGCCATCTCGCCCGGCTCGTCGAAGAGCGGATCGTGGGGAGGCGCGGAGGAGGGACGATCGGGGCGCATGAGGGCCGCAGCATACCGCCTGAGGTGACGCGGGCACTGTCAGGTGATGCGGGGAAGGGGATGGAGTGCCGGGCTGAACCGAACACGACGGCGGCTCCCGTGACCGCGGGTTCATGCGTGACGAGCGCGCCGGGCATCCGACGTTATGACGGACGGGCCGCATGACGTGACGTCCGAGTGGTGGACGCGGTACGGCCAGCGCGAACGGGCACGCTCGTGACTCCCGTCGGATTCGGAGGTGCGGACACGTCGTGCCGGGGTGCCTCGCCCACGTTCCTCAGCGTTCGATCACGTATGAACCGGTCTGCATGCGCCGCACAAGGAAGCGCATGTGACTTTTCCTACGCTGGCGTTGGTTGACGTCCCAGGAGGTCTCATGTCCACCCTCCCCGATCACGCGCGTTCCCCTTCCACCA
Organism: Deinococcus pimensis DSM 21231; assembly: GCF_000519345.1. Lineage (GTDB taxonomy): Bacteria > Deinococcota > Deinococci > Deinococcales > Deinococcaceae > Deinococcus_A > Deinococcus_A pimensis. Next base: position 78,235 of record NZ_KI912676.1, on the reverse strand, counting down.
CGACCCGACCGACCGTGATGCTCGTCGAACCGGACGACACACGCGCCGGTCAGCTCACCATCGACCTGATCGGCGCGGGGTACGAGGTCGCGGCGGCCAGTACCGGACCGCAGGCGCTCGCGCTGCTCGGGGAGTTCCAGCCGGACGTGCTGATCACCGCGTCCTCCTCGGAGCAGATCGACAGCGTCGACTTCATCCGCCGTATCCGCGCCGAACCCACCCTCGAGGACCTCCCCATCATCGTGCTGACGCACAAGGAACGCGTGGAGGACGTCGTCGAGGTGCTCGAGGCGGGCGCGGACGACTTCGTGTCCCGCCCGGTCGACGTGCGTGAGCTTCGCGCCCGCATCCACGCGAAGCTCACGCGTCCACCCACGCCGCTGGCGCGGCGATCCACCAACCGCCGCACCGGCCTGCTCACCGAGACGACCTTCGACGGGCCGCTGAGCCGCGAACTCGACCGCGCGGCGATCACCACGCACCCGCTGTGCCTCGCGAGCATCCAGATCGAGGAACTCACGGCGCTGCGTGACGTGTACGGCGCTCAGCTCGACGTCAGTCTCTTCCGGCAGTTGCGGCAGCTGATCGTGAGCGCGGACCGTCCACTCGACGTGCTCGCGCGTGGTGAGGACAGCACGTTGTCGCTGCTCATGCCGGAGACGACACCCGAGACGGCCCTCGCGTACGCGCGCGCGTTGTCCGCCCGCATCGTCGGGCATGACTTCACCTTCCACGGAGATCACCTGCGTCTCACCCCGTCGATCGGCGTGACGCAGTACCGACGCGGCCTGGCCGCGTCGTCGCTTCGCGCGCAGGCACGCACGGCCCTGACGTTCGCCGCGTCGCACCTCGATCTGATCCCGGTGATGTACGACCCGGCCGTGCATGGACGCGTCCGCTCGCCCCGCGAGAAGTTCGCGGCGAGGCTGCGCGAGACGCTCCGGTTGCCCGTGCAGGCCCTGCTGGTCGGCGTGATCCTGATCGCGTTGCCGTTCTTCCTGTACACCGCGCTCGCGCTCGCCGGGATCGACATCACGCCCGCGATGTACGTCCTCGTCGTCGTCGCGCTCGTCGCCACGGCCGCGCTGATCATCCTCGAGGGGCTCCTCGCGCTCAACCCCACCCAACCGCCGCCGGAGATCGGCGCGCCGTACCCCCGGGCGAGCGCGATCATCGCGGCGTACCTCCCGAACGAGGCGGCGACGGTGCTCGAGACGGTCGAGGCGTTCCTGCGGGTCGATTACCCAGCCGGGCTGCAGGTGATCCTCGCGTACAACACGCCGCGCGACCTGCCCGTCGAGGAGGCTCTGCGCGACCTCGCCCGGCGTGACGCGCGGTTCGTGCCGTTCCGGGTGGAGGGCAGCACCAGCAAGGCGCAGAACGTCAACGCGGCCCTGTCGCTCGTCACGGGTGAGTTCACGGGCGTGTACGACGCCGATCATCACCCTGACCCCGACGGCTTCCGCCGGGCGTGGCGGTGGCTGTCGAACGGCTGGGACGTCGTGCAGGGGCACTGCTTCATCCGGAACGGTGAGGAGAGCTGGATCGCGCGGCTCGTCGCGGTGGAGTTCGAGAGCATCTACGCCGTGAGTCACCCGGGACGCGCGCGCATGCATGACTTCGGCATCTTCGGCGGCAGCAACGGCTTCTGGCGGACCGAGGTGCTGCGGCGCATCCGCATGCGCGGCAGCATGCTCACCGAGGACATCGACAGCGCCCTGCGCGCCGTCGAGGGCGGTCTGCGGATCGGCTCGGACCCGTACCTCGTGTCGCGTGAGCTCGCGCCGACCACCCTGAGGGCCCTCACGAATCAGCGCCTGCGGTGGGCGCAGGGCTGGTTTCAGGTGTCGCTGCGGCATCTGCTGGTCGCGCTGAGCTCCAGGAAGCTCACGCTGCGGCAGAAGTTCGGCTTCGTGCATCTGCTCGCGTGGCGTGAACTCTACCCGATCCTGTCGCTGCAGATGTTCCCGATCGTGCTGTTCTGGCTGTACGGCCCCACTCCCAGGAGCGTGAACTGGTTCGTGCCGATCTTCGTGCTGACCAGCCTGTTCACCCTCAGCGTCGGTCCGTGGCAGACGCTGTTCGCGTACCTTCGCGCCGAGCCGGACCTGAGGCGCCGCCCGGGGTGGTTCGTGTCGTACCTGGTGCTGAGCAGCGTGTTCTACACGCCGTACAAGAACCTCCTCGCGGTCGTCGCGCAACTCAAGGAAGTCAGACGTGAACGCGCCTGGAAGGTCACGCCCCGCTCGTCGAACCAGAAGCGCGAATGAAGGAGACGGCCGTGACCACCCCATCCACCCCCGAAGCGAAGACCGTCGGCACACGCCCCCGCAGGTACACCGAATTCGAGGCGTACCGTGGCGTCGCCGCGGCGCTCGTCGTGATCTTCCACGCCTACCAGTTCACCCGGCAGGGCACGGGCGCCGACCGGTACCTCTATGAAGGCACGCCCCTGCACACCGTGCTGCACAATCTCGACACGCCCGTCGCGTGGTTCTTCGCGCTGTCCGGCTTCCTGCTGTACGCTCCCGTCGTCGGCGCGGTCGTGAGGGGCGGCTCGGCGCAGCCCGCGCGGGTGTTCGTGTTCCGCCGCGCGCTGCGCATCCTGCCCCTGTACCTCACGGTGTACCTCGTGGTGTGGGCGTTGCGGTTCTCGAACTTCCCGGGACAGTGGACGGACCTCGTGGAGCACCTGACGTTCACGCACGTGTGGGACGCGCGCTACGTCTTCTGGACGGTCGGTCCGGCGTGGTCCCTGGGCAACGAGGTGATCTACTACGCGATGCTCGCGGTGATGGGCCCGGCCCTCGCGCGCGCGACACGCGGCGCGACGCGAGCCGACCGGGCACGCTGGGTGGTCGCGTTCCCGCTCGCCCTCGTGACGCTCGGCGTGACCTACAAGGCCGCCGCGCTCCTCGCGCTGAACGCGAGCGGCACGTGGTTCGACTGGACCTTCAATCCGGTCGCGCACGTGGACAGCTTCGCGATGGGCATGCTCCTCGCGTGCGTGCCCGCCCTGAGCGCCCGCGTCCTGAGCTCCGGCGCGCGGGCGCTGCTGATCGTTCTGGCGGTCGCGCTCACGGCGTTCACGTTCGTGTTCCGGCTCGAACTCGCGTGGGTGAGCGTGTTCGTCTTCTCCCTCGCGGGCGCGGCGTTCACGCTGTTCCTCGCGGCGACCGTGCTCGCCCCGGAAGGTGGACGCTTCGCGCGCGCCCTGAGCCGACCCACGTGGGTGCATCTGGGGTTGATCTCGTACGGGGTGTACCTGTGGCACGAACCCATCATGCTGGAGTTCGCGCGGCGCGGCTGGCTCATCGGCACCGCCCCGAGTGCGTTCTGGACGAACGCGCTGGTACTGCTGGTCGTGGCGGGCGCCCTGGCGTCGCTCACGTACCGCCTGGTCGAGCGGCCCTTCGAGGAGGCGCGCGGCCTGATGACCTCCTCGGGACGTCTGCGGGACGATTACCGCCTGGAACGCGAGCGGTACGAACGTGAACGCGAGCGGGAACGGGGGCCGGGCGACTGAACGCCGAGCGTGACATGGACGTTCGGGGTTCGGCCGGCGGGCGGTCGACGCCCGGGTCGTCCGAACTCAACGCCAGACGTACGTGGCGACGCTCCCGGCGGGCAGGTTGACATTGAAGCCGCGGCCCTTCTCGATCACGTTGAACTTGCGCGCGCCACCCGAACCGTTGAGGATCAGCATCACCCGCGTCCCGTCGGGATTGACGAACGCGGCGGACTGCACGTTGCCCGCGCCGAAGGTGGCGCTCGCGACGCGGACCGCGCCGGGCCGGACGAACTTGGCGACGTGCGCGAGGGCGTAGTACTCCTCGTTGAGCGTCACGGCGCCCGTGGCGGGGTCGATCGTGACGACGCCGCGGCAGTTGCCGCACCCACCGTTCGTGGGGCCGCCCCGGGGGTCGAGGGCGAGGTTCCAGAGCAGCACCGTCTTCGCGAAGTTGCGGGTCGCGCCGATGGTGAGGTGCTCGGTCGTCCACGCGAGGTTCGCGCCCCAGTTCGTGGCCCAGCCGCCGCCACTGCACTCGGTGAAGTACACGTCCTTGTCGGGGAAGGCGGACTTGACGTCGCTCATGGCGCGTTCGTCACCCGCGTAGCAGTGCCAGGCGGTCCCGGCGAGCGCGGCGCGCGCGTCCGGATCGCCGAGCAGGGCGCGGGCGTAACCGAGGTCGTCCCAGTTGTGGTCCCAGCCGAGCAGTTTCGTGGGTTGCCCGGCGTCTCGCAGGCCGCTCGCGAGACTCACCGCGACGCGGGCGGCGTCGGCGGGTTCGAGGGCCATGCTGGGGTACGCGCCCGTGCTGAAGCGCGGCTCGTTCTGCAGGGTGAGGGTGCTGAGCGGCACGCCGCTCGCGGCGTACTGCGTGACGACGCGCGTGAGGTACGCCGCGTAGGTGTTCAGCGCGGTCGGGGCGAGACGGCCACCTTCGAGGACGCCGCCGTCCTTCATCCAGGCGGGCGCGCTCCAGGGGCTCCCCATGAAGCGGACGGCGCCGTTCGCGGCGCGGATGGCGCGCGCGACGGGCAGGACGTGTCGTTCGTCGCGGGTGACGCTGAGGTTCGCGAGGGTGGGGTCGGCGCCGCCGCCGGGGACGTCGTCGTAGGTGTAGCTCGACAGGGCGAAGTCGGACGCGCCGAGCGGGATGCGGACGTAGCTGAGTCCGGCGCCGAAGGTGGGGTCGAAGAGGGTGCGCAGGAGGTCCGCGCGACCGGTGGGAGGCAGCGTGTCGATGAGGTGCGCGCTGGACTCGGTGAGGGCCGCGCCGAAGCCCTCGATGGTCTGGTATGTGGTGGCGGGGTCGATCGTGAGGTCGTTCGTGCTCGCGGTGAGGCCGCTTTTGAGGTTGAGGGTCTGCGCGGCGAGTCGCTTGCTGCCGTCGGGTGTGGTGAGCCAGCCGTTCACGGTGGAGGTGGCGGGCGCGGCGGTGGGAGTGACGACGAGGGTGGGGGTGGGGGGCGCGGCGGGGGTGGAGGTGGGGGTGGAGGCGCCGCAGGCGGTGAGGAGGGCGATGAGGAGGGCCGGCGCGAGGGTGCGCTTGTAGGTCATGAGGTCGTTTCGGTAGCCCGGCTGACCGCGTGGGTCCCGTGGCGTTGCGTCCCTGCCTCGCGACAGGTTTGCCGTTTCGTCTCGCTCTCGTGAGAGAACCACGAGAAGTATAAAGAACGCATGAGCGTTCCGTGATGAGACCGGCGGAACCCACACGCGGCGCCGCGTCGACCCCTGGAATCAGATCACGCTGACACCGCGCGCCCGGTCCACACCTCACGCGACCGGGCACGACTCACCCGGGCCGCTCACCACACGACCTCAACGGATCCGCGGCAGACACCCGTGCGGTTGGAGGACCCGCACCGTCGACGCGGGATGCCGCAGCAACGCCCCCGCCGGACGGATCGGTCGACGTGAGAAGTTCCCACCGCAATTGGGACACACGCCCCCGAGGACACCTTCGGCACAGTCGCGGCAGAAGGTGCACTCGAAGGTGCAGATCATCGCGTCGGGCTCGTCCGGCGGCAGGTCGCGGTCACAGCATTCGCAATTGGGACGCAGTTCCAGCATGGCTCAGCGTACCCTGACCGATTCGTGGGGACGTCGCCGGGGTGGAGACGCCCGCTCCCCTGACGCATGCCCGCGACCCACCAGGAGAGCATCGCATGCGCCGGCTTCGTCGGGCCCTGGATCCGACGTCGAATGGGGAACTCGCGCTTCTGGTGGAGCGCGTGGGGTGCCTGACGGTCGGGACGGGGCCTTAAGGAGACGATTGAGCCAACCACGCGGAGAAGGTTCTGGTAACTCCGACTACGTGTCGTCCACCTCCACCTGTAGGTCGACCTTCATTCACCATGATGCTTCGGCGATGTGCACGACATATAGGGACGTTTCTAGCTTCATCAAGCGTTTAATGCACCTGCGTCCTACGCTCGCGTTGAGGGACGGCAGTCACGCCGCAAGCACCTCAAGGAGCCCCTCCCCAAGGAGCGCCTCATGCGTCGGACCATCGCGATCGTGTTCACAGCCCTCGTCTCGAACCTGCTGACCGCCTGCGCCCCGCCGGCCCTCAACGCCACCAACTCCGCCACCGTCTGGCTCAGAACCACCTCTGGCCCCGCACAACTCGTGGACATGTACGTGGACGGACAACTTGTCGCGCGAAGCATGTTCCCCTACACCACCACCTTCCAAGGCATGCCCATGACCCTGGGGGACCATGGCTTCACGGTCGTTCCCGCCGGGCGTGCGCTCGGCACCGCGGACCTGATGTCGAAGACACTCAACGTCAGCGGCGCCTCGCGCAACCTGGTGATGGTGTTCAGTGACGGGAAGTTCGACGAGGACCGCTTCAAGATGGAGCTCAAGTCGTACCGCCGGGATCCATGACCTTGTTCTGCCCCCCCACGTAGCCGTCCCTCAGCGGCGGAGCCCCACGGATCGACCAACCCGTGGGGCTCATACATGAACATCCTTCGCGCCCGATAGCGGAACGTCCCACGCGCGGGCCCCTGGAGTTCGCTGTACGGCTGGCCTGACGAGTCTGGAACGCGAGGCTCACTCGCGCTTGCGGTGGCGCGGGCGTGGGAAGCGGACGCGCCGTTGCGGAAAGAGGTGATGCGTCTGCCGACGTCAGACAGGCCCTTTGAGGCGGTAGAAGGCGTCGTGGACTCGCCCGAGGCGTGGTTCGAGCACCTTGATGCGCGACGATGACGGCGTCGCCATGCCTCGCCCTTCTCGCAGGCTTCCCCTGACCGCCGCGCTGCTGCTCGCCGCGTCCGCCCTCTTCCCGGTCGTCGCGTCGCTGCTGCCCGCGAGCTCCGTGCAGCGCTGGGCGGGCGTCGTGGACGTCACGCTCGCCGCCGCCATCCTGGTGCTCGCCGCTGTCCTCGACCGCGTCGGGCGAAGCAACATCGACGACGCCGTGATTCGCGCCGCGTACGGATTCTACCGGGTCTTCGCGGTCGTGCCGCTCGCGCTGCTCGCCCTGTACTTCGTCGTGGGGATGTCGGTGCGCTGGGACGTCCTGCTGCCCGGCCTCGCATGGCGAACCTGGGTGCTGCTGACCTTCCTGCCAAGCGCTCTCGCCGTTTCGCGGATGCGCCGTTCGTGACGCCCGTCGTACCGTGAACTCGTCTTCGATCAGGAGGTGGTGAATGTCCGACGTCGACTACATGAACGTTCGCATCGACCCGAAGCGTTTCGCCCACTCGGAGGACGGTCCATTGACCCTGCGTCCCGAACCTCGTAGCGCGGGGCAGCCTTGAAGCTGCCCGCCTTTCCCGACCTTTCGCCCGAACGCCTCGACGCGGTCCTCGCGCGCCACAACATGACCGGATCGAGCGTCGTCCGGCTGCCGAGCGGCGGCATCTTCAACGCGATCTTCGCCGTCGGCGACCACGTGATCCTGCGCGTGCCCCGCGAGCATCCCGACTTCGCGGAGGCGACGCGCAAAGAAGCCCTCGCCGTGCCGACCGCGCGGTCGCTGGGCCTGCGCACGCCCGCCCTCCTCGCCTTCGACGACGCGCTCGACCTGCTGCCCGTGCCGTACGGCCTGTACGAGCGCGTGCCCGGCGAACCGCTCGAACTCCTGAGCCGGCCGCCCATCGAGACGCCCGACGCGTACCGCGAGGTGGGCCGAGACCTCGCCCGCCTGCACGACGGTGTTCGGCGAGGCTCCGCGCTCGACGCCTTGGCGCTCGAAGACTTGCCGCCGCCCGATTCCTGGCCGGACGAGCTTGCCGAACAAGGGTACCTCGGAGCGCTCGATGCGCGCTGGCTGGCCTCGTGGCTCGCGCACCTGCGTGACCTCGGCGGCTCCGCGCCGAACACCGCCGTGTTTCGGCACGGCGACATGCAGGCGACGAACGTGATGGTGCTCCCGACCGGAGCGTTCGTGGCGTTGCTCGACTGGGGCGCGTGCGGCTGGGGCGACGCGGCGCACGACTTCGCGGGCATGCCGCTGGCTGCCGTGCCGTTCATGCTCGAAGGCTACCGAGACGTTCGAGGAACGCCGAGCGACGACACGTTCGAGGCCCGGATCGTCGCGCGGCAACTGCACCTCGCGCTGTTCCTGCTGCGCCGTGGGCCGCAACCCGACAAGTCGTGGGCGGAACGTCCGCTCGGGATGCTGCTGGACCTCGTGCGAACCCTCGTGGGCCTGCCGGACCCGCGCTGGAGGACCACCCTCGTCTGACCCGGCAACGAGCGCCCGCCAGGCTGTTCCCCCCGGAGACCATCCCCGGAGATGGTCCCCGAAGGGTTTTCGGCGGCGCCATTGGATAGGTCGGAAAAACGCGCGCTCAACGTCGACGTCGTGAACGTCCGTCGGATCGACGTCCTCGACTCCGGAAGCTTCCACCAAAACCGCACGGACTTCATGCGCACGGCGCTTCGTCGACTGCTGCTCGCGCACGACGGAACGATCAAGCAGGTCACACTGCGCAAAACGCTCACCGTCGGCGTGAACGTCCTCGACCGCCGCACCCTCGAACGGGCCCGTATCCTCAGCCTGACAAGAACAACGATCAGGACGCGTCGAAAGTCCGGGGATTCTAGGAGGTATGTAGTCACCAGCGCCCGAGTTGAGAGAAGGCGTCCTGTTCACCACCGGTCCCCTAGACTGTGGCGTGCCCGCTCTTCCAGCCCGTTCCGATGACGGCCTCACGCCGCGCCTGTTCGCCCTCGTGCTGGTGGTGTACCTCGTCGGCTACGGGTTGTTCTTCCACGCGAAGTTACCGTTCAGTCTCTCCGCGCTCGGGAAGGTCGTGCCGGGCGCCGTGCCGCTCGACGTGCGCTTCCACTACCCACCCGCCGAGGTGGACACGCTCCTCACGACGCTGGGCGTGGAGGGACGACGGGCATACGAGCGGATCCTCGTGGCGGACACCCTGTACCCGGTGCTGTTCGCGCTGGTGCAGGTGCTCGCATTACGGCTGTCCGCCCGGGCGTTGAGGTGGTCGGGGGTGTGGCGCGCCCTGGTGTGGGTGCCGGTCGTGCCGCTGCTGCTCGACCTGCTGGAGAACACCCTGTTGTGGCAGGCGCTGCTCAGCTTCCCCACACGGACCTCGGGCGGATCGGTGCTCCTCAGCGGTGTGACGACGGCGAAGCACGTCACGTCGCTGCTCGCGCTCATGACGTGTGGGGTGGTGGCGGCCGTGGCTGTCGTGTGGGGAAGCCGGTCGGCGCGCCTCAGTTCGACACTCGAATCTTGAGGGCGCCGTCCGACGTGGGTGTCAGGACGACGGAAGGAACACGCTGACGCTCACGAGAACCGGCCGGTGCACGAGGACGCGGCCAGTGCGGTAGAACGGAGCGCGTGACCGTCTCATCTTCACCTCGGGCTGGCCTGCGTTCGAGTCCGTGGCCGTTCTTCGCGTTGACGTACCTGTTCTCGTGGACCTGCTTCGGACTGGTGCTCGCGTAGGGCGGGCGCGTATCCTTCGATCCTCCGTCGTGGGGGCTGGCGCTCAGCGTCCTCGGGGACTTCGGCCCGGTCGTCGCGGCCATCACCCTGACGGCCCTGATCGGTGGCCGGCATGCCCTGCGGTCACTGTTCACGTGCCTGAGGCCCCGACGCTTCCCTCCGGGGACGCTGCTCGTCGCGGCGCTCATGGTGCCGGCGCTCGTCACCCTCGCGAACCTCCTCGCGCTCGCCGCGGGGGACGCGCCACCCCGCGCGTGGCTGCACTTCGATTCCTCGACACCCCTGCTGCTCGTCGCGTTCGTGCTGTTCGGTTTCGCGGAGCAGACCGGCTGGCGAGGCTACGCGCTTCCCCGCCTCACCCGTCGGTTCGGTCTGCCGGCGTCGAGTGCGCTGCTGGGCACGCTCTGGGCGACGTGGCACCTGCCGCTGTTCTTCGTGGTCGGGTCCGGTCAGTACGGACAGGCGTTCGCGCCGTACCTGCTGGAGGTGACCGGGTGGTCCTTTCTGATGTCGTGGTTGTGGCGCCGCGCACAGGGGGCGGTGCTGCCGTGCGTGCTCGCGCACATGTCGATCAACGTGACCGCCGTGACGCTCGGCACGACCGAGCACAGCGCGCCCTGGCGGCTCGCGCTGTGGGCGATGCTGATCGTGAGCCTCGCGTGGAGCTTCGTTCGGGAGGCACGTCAGGCGACGCCGCGCTGTGCGTGAGCGCGGCCATTCAGGCTGGCCGGACCCTGCGGTGGTCGGCCGCACGGAAGCTTGTTCAGGTGCGTGCGGGCTCAGTCCGGCAGGGCCCAGCGAATCAGGGCGCCGTCCTCATCGCACCACCGCGCGCCCGCACGGACGAACCCCGTCTTTTCCAGCACCCGCATGGACGCGAGGTTGTCCACGCGCGTCTCGGCCGTGACCTGCCGCACCTCGGGATGTGATCGGGCGAAGGCGAGCATCGCGCGCACCATCTCCGTCGCATAGCCCTGCGAGTGGTAGGCGGGGTTGAGGCCGTAGCCGAGCTCGACGGTGCCCTGCTCGTCCGGGCCGCCCTTGAAGCTCAGCTGCCCGATCGCACGCCGGTCCGCCTTGTGGACGAGCGTCCCACCCCACGTGGGCCGCGCCGGGTCGAACGTGACGATCTTGTGTTCGAAGGTGACGAGCGCGTCGCCGGGCCACTCGGCCGGGAAGTGCACCATCATCGGCCCGCCGGGCATGTCCACGTTCGCGGTGAAGTCGGTCCGTTCGAGTCGGGTCTGGAGGACGTGGAGGGGCGTGGGGACGAGCAGCAGCCGTTCAGTCTCGAGGTGCAAGGGATCTCCTGAGCGTGCGAACAACGTACCGCACGTGACGGCGCGTGTTCTCGTGCGTGGCAGCATACCGTCCGGTCCGCCGCGCGCCGTCCGCCAAAGGACGTACCCGCCCGCGTCGCTCGGCCCTCCTGCCTCCGAGCGTGGTGGCTACCAGTTCCAGCCGTCCCACCCGTCGCCGGAACCTGGATCGAAGTCCTCGGGCGTGACGGGGACGGCAGGCTCGTCACTCCAGAATCCTTCGTCCGATCCGGCGTCCTGCTCGTCCTGCGCGCCGTTCCACTCCGGCAGCCGGTCGTTCTGCTCACGCCAGGACAGTCCAGGGGGTACGGCGGGGCGGCGCGGAACGCCGCTTTGATCGGGGTCGGGTCATTGGGAACTCCAGCAGGATGATCGGGAACGGTGGGACGTCAGCGGCCCGCGGTGAGCGGACGCTGCCGGGCGTCGTGGTCGATCAGCCGCCGTCGAGCTGCTGCCGGGCGCTCTGCCGCAAAGGGTTGGGGCGGTGCTCGTGCTGTTCGGCGCTCTTCGTCGTACTGGACTCTTCAGGCGCGCTGTGCAGTCCGAGGGCGTCGTCGTTCGGGACGGGGCCGCCGTGTGGTGCGCCGCCCGCGTCGTGGGCTGCCCGAAGGAGAGGGAAGGCGTGAGGAGCGGGGAGGGCCTTGTGGTCGGTGTGCTGTTCCGGGTGGGGGACGAACGCGAACAGGGCGAGCAGCAGCGGCAGCAGCAGGGCCACGCTGCGGGCGCGCTCGAAGAGCGTTCGCTCCGTCATCGGGTCGGTTGAGTGCACGCGCTTCTTGGGGACGCGGACAATCTGTCCTCGAAGGTCGGCGTTGGTGGTGGCTGTCGACGTCATGCTGGTGGCGAGTGGTGTGATGTGACCGCTTGTCGTGGGATCCTCATGCGTTCTTTACTGGTTGGCATCGAGGCGACAATTACTGGCATATTGCCATTCAATGCCAGTACGCTGGGAGAGGAGGTTCCATGCCGACCAAACCCACCACCCGCGTTCAGGCGCTCGTCCGCCACGCCCTCGAAGAAAACGCCGCACGCGGTCACCAGGGCGACCTGCCCGAAGGCAAGGTCACCGTCCGCCTCGGCGCCGTCGACTACTTCTGGCTCGACGGGCTCGCCGAACTCATGGACGCCAGCCGCACCCGCACGGCCGCGATGCTCCTCTCCGCCGCCATCCGCGACGCCGCCCACACCGCCGGCCTCCCCACCGAAGGCGACGAGTTCAAAGCGCGACTCAAAGCCTTCCTCGACACGGAATTCCCGCAGGAGACCACCCCGCCCAACAGCAGCTGACCACCGGAGGGCCCATGCCGCACCACACCGAACTGATCGCCGCGCTCGCCGTCGGCCTCACCCTCGCCTTCTTCGCGGGTCTGCTCGCCACCCGCCTGCGCCTCCCCCCCCTCGTCGGGTACCTGCTCGCGGGCCTCGCCGTCGGTCCCTTCACACCGGGCTTCATCGCGGACGCCAGCATCGCCGCGCAGCTGTCCGAGATCGGCGTGATCCTGCTGATGTTCGGCGTCGGCCTGCACTTCAGCGTCGCCGACCTGCTCGCCGTGCGGCGCATCGCCGTGCCCGGCGCGCTCGTCCAGATCGTCGTCGCCACCCTGCTCGGGCTCGGCGCCACCCGCCTGTGGGGCTGGCCGTTCGGGGAAGGCCTCGTGTTCGGCCTCGCCCTGTCCGTCGCGAGCACCGTCGTCCTGCTCCGCGCCCTCGAAGAACGCGGCGCGCTCGACACCCAGAAAGGCAAGATCGCCGTCGGCTGGCTCGTCGTCGAGGACCTCGTGATGGTCCTCGCGCTCGTCCTGCTGCCCGCCCTGGCGCCCCTCCTGCGTGGAACCGACGGTGGCGCGGGCCTTGATGCGGGCGCCCTCACCGTCTCCATCCTCCTGACGCTCGGCAAGGTCGCGCTGTTCGTCACCCTGATGCTCGTCGCGGGCCGCCGCGTCATCCCCTGGCTGCTCGCGCGCGTCGCCGCGCTCGGCTCGCGCGAGCTCTTCACTCTCGCGGTGCTTGGCACCGCCCTCGGCATCGCCTACGGCGCGGGCGTGTTGTTCGACGTGTCCTTCGCGCTCGGCGCGTTCTTCGCAGGGGTCGTCGCGAGCGAGAGCCGCTTCAGCCATCAGGCCGCCGAGGACGCCCTGCCCTTCCAGGACGCGTTCGCGGTGCTGTTCTTCGTCTCCGTCGGGATGCTCTTCAACCCCGCCGTGCTCATCCAGGCACCCCTGCTGGTTCTCGCGACCGCGCTGGTCGTCGTGCTCGGAAAGACCGTCGCGGCCTTCCTGATCGTGCTGCTGTTCCGCTACACCATCGGCACGGCCCTCGCCGTGTCCGTGTCCCTCGCGCAGATCGGTGAGTTCAGCTTCATCCTCGCCGGGCTCGGACGTGACCTCGATCTGCTCAGCGAGCAGGGGCAGAACCTCATCCTCGCCGGCGCGATCCTCTCCATCACCCTCAACCCCTTCCTGTTCCGTCTCACCGAACCCGTGGAGGCCGCGTTGAGACGCGCACGCCGGACGCGCCCCGGGAGCGAGTTTGGCGACGACCACACCACTGACCTTCCCGCTGCACTGGAAGGCCACGCGGTCCTGGTCGGGTACGGCCGGGTCGGCCGCGTCATCGGCGAGGCGTTGCGCGCGCACAACGTTCCCCTTGTGGTGGTTGAGCAGGACGATGACCTGGTGAGCGCCCTACGGGAGCAGCGCGTCCCCGCCGTGTACGGTGACGGCGCCCGCGCGCACGTGCTGCGCCGCGCGCATCCCGAATCGGCTCGCCTCGTCGTCGTCGCCACCCCGGACCCCGTACAGGCGCAGCTCATCGTAGAGCACGCCCGGCATGCCAACCCGGACGTGAGGATCGTCGCACGTACCCACGACGACCATACCCGCGCGGAACTCGAACGGCTCGGCGCGGACCTTGCGCTGTTCGGCGAGCTCGAACTGGCCCGCAGCATGACCGGTCACGCCCTTGGTGCGTTCACGGAGCGGCCAGCGTGAAGGGCGCCGAGGAAACCGTCCGGCTCGTCCGGACCGACGAGCGCGGCGCGCCCACGAGCTTCGACTGGCGCGGACAGCGTGAAGTACAGGTGGTGCTCGGAACCTGGACGTCGGGCGGCGTGGTGCGCCTCGGTGATCTCGGCGCCCGCACCGCCCATCTGAACCGCCCGGACTTCAGGATCGTCGATTGCCCGTGAAAGGCCAAGCGTGGACCACTCGAACTTCATCGACCTGCCCATCCTCGTCACGTCCGTCCTGCTGATCGTCGGGATGCTCGCCAGCAAGCTCGGCGGGCGACTCGGCGTTCCCGGCCTCGTGCTGTTCCTCGTGATCGGCATGCTCGCCGGCAGCGAAGGCCCCGGCGGCATTCCCTTCGAGAACTACGAACTCACCCAGACGATCGGCATCGTCGCGCTCGCGTTCATCCTCTACACCGGCGGACTCGAAACCAACTGGAAGCAGACACGCCCCGTCCTCGCGCGGGGTCTCTCGCTCGCCACGCTCGGCGTGCTCCTCACCACCGGCCTCGTCGGGGTGGTCTCGCACCTCCTGCTGAGCCTGCCGTGGCTCACCAGCTTCCTGCTCGGCGCGGTCGTGTCCTCCACCGACGCGAGCGCCGTGTTCTCCGTGCTCAAGGAACGCGCGCTCGGCCTCAAGGGCAACATCAAACCGCTGCTGGAGTTCGAGTCGGGCGTCAACGACCCCATGGCGGTCTTCCTCGTGATCGGCCTCACCGCGCTCGTCGCGCACCCCGGCACCCCCTGGTCCGAGGTGATCCCGCTGTTCCTGAGGCAGATGCTGATCGGCGGCGCCCTCGGTGTCCTGCTCGGCCGGCTCGCGGTGCGCTTCATCAACCGCGTCGACCTGCCCTCGGAGGGGCTCTACACGGTCCTGTCCGTCGCGATCGTCGGGCTGGTGTACGGCGCGACCGCCCTCCTGGGCGGCAGCGGCTTCCTCGCCGTCTACATCACCGGCGTGATCCTCGGCAACAGCGCCTTCGTGCACAAACGCAGCCTGCGTCACTGGCACGAGGGCCTCACGTACCTGCTGGAGATCGGGATGTTCCTGCTGCTCGGCCTGCTGGTCTTCCCCTCCAAGGTGATCGCCCTCGCCGTGCCCGCCCTGCTGATCAGCCTCTTCCTGATGTTCGTCGCGCGGCCCGTCGCGGTGTACGTGAGCCTCGCGCTGTCCCCCATGAAGAAGCGGCACAAGAGCATGGTCGCCTGGGTGGGGCTGCGCGGCGCCGTCCCGATCATCCTCGCGACGTTCCCGCTGCTCGAACATCTGCCCGGCTCGCAGACGATCTTCAACGTCGCGTTCTTCATCATGCTCACGAGCCTGCTCGTGCAGGGCACTACCCTGCCGTTCGTGGCGCGGCTCCTGCAGGTCGACGAACCCCTGGAGGCGAAGAACACCCAGCGCCTGCTGTTCACCCCGACCGGCGCGAGCAAGCACGACCTGGTGGAGGTCGTGGTGCCCGAATCGTCGAGCGTGGTGGGGCGGCGCATCGTGGACCTGAACTTCCCTCCGGAAGCGCTGATCCTGCTGATCCACCGTGGAGGGGAGTACATCGTCCCGAACGGCTCGACGGTGCTCGAAGCGGGTGACGAGATTCAGGTGCTCGGCAGCCCGGAGTTCTTCGAGCAGGTCCGCGAACGCATCGCGCGGCGTCGCGCGCAACCCGCGTGACCGGCAGGAACGAGAAGACGAATCGTCCCACCATTGTCCTCGGTCCCGCGGCGGGCGGCGTCACGCAGGGGAACACCGCCACGGTGCACGCGGGGTACCACGACTCCGCGAGCACCGAGATCCGCCGGACCGAGTCATGCCGCGTGAACACGAAGGGCTTCTCGGACCGCGTCCACCTCGGGTTCGCGCCCGGCTGGAACTCCGTGTTGGGCACGCGGACCACGAACGCGGACGGCACCGTGACGATGTTCCTGTCCGGCGCGGCGACGCAGATGGCCCGGGAGGCACGACCCCAAGGACGACCCCGTCACTTCACGTTCGAACCGCCCTCGCGACGCCGAACCCAAAACCGCTCTCCCGTCGGTCGGGGAGGTGCTGCTCGCGCCACGCCTTCGCCCTCCTCGCCCGGAAGCACGGAACGTACGGCATCGTCCGGCTGGGCGCGGCGCTCCAGGCCGTCGCCCTGCTCGCGGGGATGGACTGGAGGTCAGCGCGACGCGGCGGGTGCTGGCCTGGTCGTTCGGGGCGTTACAGGGGGCTGAAGACGAACTTGTCGCTCTGACCGCCGCGCAGGACGCTCTCGGTCTGCTCGCCGAGGAAGGTGCGGCCCGTGATGGCCTCCACCGCGCCCCACACCGCACCGAGCGTGAAGGTGCACCTGCGCTCGGAGCCCTGCTCCTCGCCCGCGCTGCACACGGTGTCCTGTGTTTCGACGACGATGTTCTCGCCGTCCTGGTAGGACTTCACGACGGCGCACAGGCGTGTGCCGTTCTCGCCGACGGCGCCGTCGAGGATGCCCGCGATCTGCTCCACCGCGGGGTTGCTGCCGGCGACGCCAAGGTCCGTGGCGACGGTGTGGCCACGGACCTTCCCGGCGCGGATGAAGACGACGGCGGCGCCGTCCGTGCCGAGGGTGTCCTCGACGCCGGTGATGACGGCCTTGAAGCACACGACGGAGGAGAAGTCGCCGAGGGTGGGGCGGGTCTGGGTGAGGGTCGCGGTCATGTGATGGCTCCTTGAGGACAGGCGCGCGCTGGCCTGCGAGGCGAGTGGTGAAGGGTCGATGTGGACTGGCGCCTGGGGCGGGCGGGGGTACAGGGTCCGCAGCAGGTCGTGGAGGGAACGCAACGGCGCGCTCCTCAGAGCACGCTGGAGACGGCGGTGGCGGCGTCGCGCGCTTCCATCATGAGCAGGCCGAGGTTCATTCCGGCGGGCGCGACGACGGCGAGCACGCCGCGTCCGGCGGCGTAGAAGAACACCATTCCGTCGGTGCCGGAGACGCTCATCTCGGTGAGGACGCCGCTCCCGACGGTGTCGCCGATGCGCTTGCCGAGACCGAGGGCGGTGGCGGCCATCGCGGCGACGCGGTTGGCGTCCGTGCCGGCGCTCATGGTCTGCGCGATGGGGAGGCCGTCGGCGGTGGCGACGAGGACGCCCTTGAGTTCGGGGAGGTTGGCGCGCAGCGTCGAGAGGGTGGCGTTGAGGACTTCCTGCTTGCTCATGGTGCTGGTCATGGTGATCTCCTGGAGGGGGCGAGGCGGAGGGTCGGTCCGAAC
Organism: Deinococcus pimensis DSM 21231; assembly: GCF_000519345.1. GTDB lineage: Bacteria > Deinococcota > Deinococci > Deinococcales > Deinococcaceae > Deinococcus_A > Deinococcus_A pimensis. Next base: position 61,247 of record NZ_KI912676.1, on the reverse strand, counting down.
GACGCGCGCTCGCGCGGGAGTTCCGGGGGTCAGGTCAGGAGTGTGACGTCCTGGTCGTGCCGGGCGGGGAGGTGTTCGAGGAGCCGGACGAGGGCGGTGGCCGCGCTCGCGCGGTTCGTGGCGTCGATGCCGATCACCTGATGGGGTGGAAGCTGGACGTACAGCGCGAGGTCCTCGGGGCGCCAGACGCCCGGCTGGTCCTGCCGGGTGACGGCGAGAACGAAGGGCAATTGGTGCCGGGCGGTGATGTACTCGAGGATGCCTCTCGCGGCGGGGAAGTCGCGGGGTTTGTGCCCTCCCACGAGCATCACGAGCCCGAGGGCGTCCTGGGCCAGCACATCCCACATGAAGTCGAAGCGGTCCTGCCCGGGGGTGCCGTAGAGGTGCAGCTCCTGATCTTCGAGCCTGAGGGTGCCGTAGTCGAACGCGACGGTGGTGCTGGGCTTGCCGATGTCCTCGCTGGGGACGGCTTCGGTGGCGATCACCTCGGTTTCGCTGAGGGTCTGCACGAAGGTGGTCTTGCCGGCGCCGACGGGGCCGCTGATCACGAGCTTGAGGGGGCGCGTCACGCGCGGGTGCCGATCATGCGGCGCAGCGCGCCGAGCAGGCGAGCGACGGGATTGGCCGCGGGTGCAGGGCGGCCGGGTGAGGAGGCTGGAGCGGCAGCGTTGTGCTGCTCACGATGAATGGCGCGCTGGGGCTGGATGAGGCCGATGGCGCGCAGGCGGTAGAGGAGCCGCTGGGCGTCGCGTTCGGTCATGCCGAGGTCGGAGGCGAGAGTCTCGGCGCTCGCGCCGCTTCTGAGGAAGGGCGCGGCCGTGGTCCAGGTGGCGCGCAGATCCTGGGGGACGTCCTGATAGAAGGTGGGGACGAAGTGGGTGACCGGGTGTGGGAGGTGGTCGTCAGGGACGTCCGTGTGGGTGGCGTGGGTGAGGAGGTCGACGAGGGCGTAGTCGACCTGACGCAGGGCGTCCGTGATGGGGGCGGGGTGGAATTCCCAGTACCCGCTGGGGGTGGCGGCGACGCTGCGGAGGAGGTCGCGGAGTCGTCCGTCGTCGCGGATGTTGAAGCCGTCGACGAACAGGGCGCGGAGGCGGCCACGCTCGAGGATGAGCTGGAGGTTGCGGCCGTGGAGGGCGCGCTCCACGTCGAGGGTGCCGGTGTGGTGGGCGAGGACGTGGGCGAGGTCGGTGAGGGGCAGGTCGGCGAGGTCTCCGGTGAGGGCCATGGATCTCCTGTGGTGGGCGAGGGGCGCGGGGAGCGGCTCGTTTCCCTCAGCCTACGCAGGGTTTTTCACAGGACTCTTACTTTTTGTCGGCTTTCTCATAAAGTGTCGGCTGGCCCCGCGGTGGGACGACACCCTGCCAGGCATGAGCGGGGTCAATGAGGAAAGTTTCGCGACACTCCGGGCGCACGTCGACCCGTCGTGCCCGGGAGCGGTCCGCATAACATTAAGCGCGAATGAAATGTGGGCCGAGCCTCATGAGGTTCGTTCAATCCGACGCCCTGACGGCCATCCCCTTCCCCGTCGTCTTCAAGAGCCGCCCGACGTACCGGGCCGGCACGGGCTTCGACCGCCAGAAGCCCTGCCACGCCTCCACCCCGAGCGCCTCCACCACCTCGAGGTTCGCCCGCGTCTCGACGCCCTCCACCACCACCGGGAACGCCAACGACCGGCACAGCTCCACCACCGCGCGCAACACCTTGTGGCCCTCCTCACCCTCGTCCCCGCGGCCCAGGTCGAGCAGGAACGACCGGTCCACCTTCACCCGCGAGACCGGCAGCCGGCTCAGCCGCGACAGCGACGAGTACCCCGCCCCGAAGTCGTCCAGCACCACTTCCACGCCCAACGCGTGCAACTCGCGCGTCACCGCCAAGGTCACCTCGTCGCGGCCGAGCACCTCCTCGACCACCTCCAGCCACACCCGCTGAGGCGGCAGCCCGAAACGTCCCAGCAACGTACGTACGAAGTCCACGAACCCGTCCGAACACAACGCCTCCTCCGAACAGTTCACACTCAGACGCGGCGCCACGCCACCCCGACCGGCCGCCGGCCAGCGCGAGGCGTGCCGGCAGGCCTCCTCCAGAACCAACCGGTCGAGGTCCGCCAGGCACCGTTCCTCACGCAGGACAGGTAGGAACACGTCCGGTGACAGCACGCCCCGCGACGGATGACGCCAGCGCGCCAGTGCCTCGAACGCCAGCACCTCACCCGTGCCGGTCGCGACGATCGGCTGGAAGAACACCTCGAACTCCCGCCGGCCCAGCGCGGCCAGCACGTCCCGACGCACCTGCGCGTCCTCGTCCGCCTCGCCCCGCATGGAGGGCTCGAAGAACACGACCGAACTGCCCGGATCCGACCGCGCGGCCCGCAGGGCGAGCGCCGCGTCGGCGAGCGCCTCCTCCGCCCGGGCGTACTCGTGCAGGCACACCGTGACGCCCATCCGCACGTCCACCCGCACCTCACGGCCCCCCTGCCGGTACGGCCTCGTGAGCGCCTCCAGCACCCGCCGCGCGTACGACCGGACCTCCTCGGGACCGCACAGGTCCTCGGCGACCAGCACGAACTGGTCCCCACCCACGCGCGCGACGGTGTGCGACGCCGCCGCGACCGTCTTGAGTCGGTGCGCGACCTGAAGGAGCAGCGCGTCCCCGTCCGCCCGGCCGTACGTCTCCACGAAGGACCTGAACCGCGCGACGTTGAGCTTGAGGACCGCGAAACGGTGGGAGGCGCGGTCCCGGTGAAGCTTGACGCTGTGCCCCAGCCGGTCGAGCAGCAGCGCGCGGTTCGCGAGCCCGGTGAGCGCGTCGTGAAAGGCGTCGTGCTGCGTCTGCTCCACCAGGCGCTGCAGCTTGCGGGTGCGTTCCTGCACCTGCCGGGCGAGCACCTCGTTGTTGCGCCGCAGGGCGCGCTCGAGGCGCAGCTCGTCCGTCACGTCGCGCGACACGCCCAGCGTGCCCGTCCCACCGGACGGCAGCGCGAACGGCGTGAGGGTCGTGCGCAGATTCCGGGAGGCGCCCTCGACGACGATCTGCTCGTCCACGGTCAACGCCTCGCCTCCTCGCAGCGACCTCGCCGTCGCCTCCTCGAAGGCGCGGGCGACGTCGAGGTCGAGCAGCTCCCAGTTGGTGCGTCCCAGCACCTCGCCCAGCGGCCGCCGGAAGAGCCGGGCGGTGGCGTCGTTCGCGAACACGAACGTGCCGGTCGCGTCCTTGAGGAACACGGCGTCCTGAACGCCCTCAAGGACCCGGCGCAGCATCTCGTCCCGGTCACGCAGCGTGCCGAGCGTGACGTGCTGCCCGGTCACGTCGAAGGCCACACCCACGAGCCGGGTACCGTCGGGGTGACGGCGTCCGCGGACGGCCACGTGGAGGGTCCGTCCGGCGGGGGACTGGACGAGCAGCGTCAGCGCGAACGCCGCGTCCGCCTCGTCGCTCGCGCGGGTTTCGGTGAGGAGCTCCGTGAGGCGCGCGCGGTCCCCAGGGGCGACCCAGCTGAGGAACCGAGCGAGCGGCAGCGTCTCCGACGCGGGCCACAGGTGCGTCTGGCCATGCGTCTCGATGACGAGGCGCGCCTCGTCGAGGTCGAGGGCCCAGGTGGCCATGCCGGCGCCTTCGAGGGCGAGGCGAAGGGTGGCCTTGCGGTCGATGAGTTCACGGGTGAGACGAACTCGCTCGGCGTCGTCGCGGAGCCGCAGGAGTTCATGCGTGGCCACGGCGGCGAGGTCGTGGAGGACCGCGGTCTCCTCCGCGGTGAAGTCCGTGCGTGGCGCGGTGTCGTGCAGGCAGAGACTGCCGACGCGGTGTCCGTCGGGTGTGGTGAGGGGCACACCGGCGTAGAACCGCAGGTGCGGGTGGTTTTGGACGAAGGGGTTGTCGGCGAAGCGGGCGTCGAGCGTGGCGTCGAGGATCACGAGGGGGGCGTCCGCGTCGTGGTCGAGCAGGTGCTGGCAGAAGGTGTGGTCGCGCGGGACCGCCGTCACCCCCTCGGGAATGCCGGAAGTGGAGACGAGCTGTTGAGTGTGCTCGTCGAGCAGGCCGATCAGGGCGATGGGCGCGCCGGTGAGGCGGCCGAGACTGCGGGTGACGGCGTCGAGGACAGCGTTGGTGTTGGTGGATGGAACGGTGAGGGCTCGGAGGGCCTCGAGGCGTTGGAGCTCGCGGTTCGCGGCGCGCTCGCCCGGGTCCCGCGGGCCGTGCTTGTCCGGCATGTCGTGATGCTATCAGGACGCTACTCAGCTGGCGCTCATGAAAAAGAGCGTGTTCATAGGCGGAGCTACATTCCACACACCAGAGGAGGCAAGGCGTGTGAAGAGTCCTTGAAGGGTCGTCCAGCATCGCGGCGGAGACCGCGAGTAATTCCCCACGAGTCCGCACGCTCTCCCATGACGGGCCACGCGGCGACGCCGCGAGCGGGGTGCCCGTCATGGCCCTCGTGAAGACCGAGGCGCCCGTTCGGCCCGACCTGTCGCTTCCGGACACGCTCGTCGGCTCACGGGGTGAGGTGATTCGGCTGCGCGTCTGGACGCGCGGCGGCACGTCACCCGCCCCTGAGGCGGTCCGCATGACGAGCATCGCGTTCATTGGCGCCCTCGGCGTGTCCTTCACCCGGACGCTGCCCGGCGACCTGCTCGGCCTGCCCGCCCTGCGCGACGTCCAAGTCACCGAGTGGCGCGGCGCGTCGTGCCTCGACGCGGGCCGACGCAGCACGGTCGCGGCATTGGCCTCGGGTCAGGTGAAGGGCAGATCGACCGGCGCGTTCTCACCCTTCACGCGTGGCGCGAGCAGGTCGGTGAACCCCATCCGGGTGAGCAGACGCGACCGCATGAGCGTCGCGACGGCCGTGACGGGCGCGTCACCGAAATCGGAGAAGTCCACCGCGGAGCGGTAGGGGCGCGTGCCGGGCGGCAACGCCACGATTCGCGCGATCTCGTCCGCGACGGCCTGCACGTCCTGCCTCACACCCGGCGAGAAGAGCCCCTCGGTGGCGTCCTGGTTCCGGGCGAGCGCGTCGTGATAGCGCCCGTACGCGGCGGTGACGTGTTCGTCGTCGGCGCGCGCCGCGTTCGCGAAGTGGTCGGTGCCCTGCGTGAACGGACCGGGCATCACGATGGACGTCTCGATGCCGAACCGCGCCACCTCGTACGACACGGACTCCGCGAGGGAATCCATCGCGGCTTTCGCGGCCGTGTACGGCGCGAGAAACGGCGGAACCACACGACTGGTGCCGCTCCCGACCCAGAGCAGCAGCCCGGCCTCCTGCGCGCGCAGCACCGGCAGGGCGGCGCGGTTGACGCGCATCGCGCCGACCGTGTTGACGTTCAGCGCGCTCAGCAGCTGCTCGGGGGTGAACGCCTCGGCGATCCCGAAGTACAGGTGGGCGGCGTTGTGAATCACGACGTCCAGTCGGCCCTGGGCGCGCACCACGCTGCTCACGGCAGCGTGGGCGGAGCGTTCGGAGAGCACGTCGAGTTCCACCACGTGAAGCCTCAGGTTCCGCTCCGTGGCCTGCCTCCTGAGCGTCTCGGCTTTGGGCGCGTTACGTCCCTCGACGTCGCGCATGCTGGCGTACACGATATGTCCCGCGTCGGCGAGCGTGAGCGCGGTGAGGCGGCCCATGCCGGTTCCGGCTCCGGTGATGAGGATGACGTTGTGCATCGTTGACCTCCGAACAGGGCGTGACGCCGAGACGTCACGAGGAGAGCGCGTCCGTGACCGTGGGTCCGTTGCGTCCGCGAGTCAGACCATGCCGCCGTTGACGCGGACGACCTGACCGTTGATCCAGCGTCCCGGCCCCGCGAGGAACGACACGACCCGCGCGACGTCGTCGGGTGTGCCGAGCCGTTCCATCGGGTTCATCTTCGCGAGCCGGTCGATGGTCGCGTCGTCCTTGCCGTACAGGAACAGGTCCGTCGTGGTCGGTCCGGGCGCGACGGCGTTGACGGTGACGTCCCGTCCGCGCAGCTCGCGCGCGAGGACCCGCGTCATCGCCTCCACGGCGCCCTTGCTGGCGCCGTATGGGCCGTAGGTGGGCAGGGCGAGGCCCAGCACGGACGTGGAGAGGTTGATGATCGCGCCGCCCGGGCGCACGTGACGCGCGGCCTGCTGGTCGATCAGGAACGTGCCGCGGACGTTCACGCGGATGAGCCGGTCGAAGTCGTCGAGGTCGTACTCCGCGAGGGGCTTGAGGATCATGATGCCGGCGGCGTTCACGACGACGTCCACGCCGCCCCAGGTGTCCTCGGCGGTTCCGAAGAGGGCCTGGGCGGCGTCGGGATCGGCGACGTCCGCCCGGACGGCGAGGGCGACGCCGCCTCGGCGTTCGATGCCGTGGACGGTGTCCTGCGCTTCCTGGTCGTTCTGGGCGTACGCGATGACGACGTGGTGTCCGTCCTCGGCGAGGCGTTCGGCGACGGCGCGGCCGATGCCGCGTGAGCCGCCGGTGACGATCGCGACGCGTGGGCGTTCGTTCGTGGGCATGGGTGGTCCTCCTGTGGACGCGAGGTGGGTGGACATGGACCTGGACGTCCGGCGCCGTCCGCTTGGGACGCGCCGGGCGGTCGGAGCGGCGAATCCGCTGCCTTCCGCGTCCTCACTGTCGTCCGTGCAGAGGTGTTCGCGCTGCCACGTTCCTGACCGGAACTTGCCCGATCCTGCAAGGTGAGCGCGTGATGGTGACCACGCTCAACCTGTGCGGCCCTCGCGTCCGGCACCATGAACGGCATGACCGGCCCCATCGTCCCCCACGAGCAGACGCGGCACTCGGAGGTCCTGGCCGACCTGATCGCGCGTCACACGTCAGGTCCTGGCCTGACGTCCACCATCGTTCCGGGACTGCACCTGTTCCGCGCGGACGCGCCCTCGAGTCCGACGCACATGTTGTACCGGCCGTCCATCTGCCTGATCGCCCAGGGCGCGAAGGTGACGCAGCAGGGTGAGACGACGTTGCGGTACGGACCGGCGGAGATGCTGCTGGTGTCCGTCAGCCTGCCGCTCACCGTGCAGATTCTCGACGCGTCCCCGGACCGCCCGCACCTCGCGCTGCACGTGGACCTCGATCCGGCCCTCATCGCCACGCTCGCGCTGGAGTTTCCTGACGAGACGGAGCGCGCCGCCCCGCCCGGCAGTCTCGCGGTCACCACGCTCGACCCGATGGTGCTCGACGCGGCGACGCGGCTCACGCGGCTGCTCGACACGCCGCAACATGTGCCTGCGCTCGCGCCCGGGGTCGTGCGTGAACTGACGTACCTGCTGCTCGCGGGCCCCGAGGGCGCCCGGCTGCGCGCGCTGGTGCGGACGGCCGGACAGACCGCGCGAATCGTGGCGGCCATCGAGCGCCTCGTCCATGACTACGACCGTCCGGTCGCCATGACGACCCTCGCGGCCAGCGTGAACATGAGCGTCTCCGGGTTTCACCATCACTTCAAGGCGGTGACCGCCATGAGTCCCCTGCAGTACCAGAAGCGGCTGCGTCTGCAGGAGGCGCGCCGACTGCTGCTCGGCGGAGCGTCCGACGTGACCGGCGTGAGCTCGCGCGTCGGGTACGACAGTCCGTCGCAGTTCAGCCGCGAATACCGGCGCCTGTTCGGCGTCTCGCCCCGGCAGGACCGTGGGGGCCAGCGCGCGAAGGGATCAGACTCCCACGACTTCGGTTCTCGCGAGGTCCGCCTCACCCGCATGAACGACATCTCGGACCACGTCGGCGGGCGTCCGGTCGGCCTCGCGCTCGGCCTCGAAGGCCTCGGCTGACGAGCTACGTGCCGGGCGGCGCGGGTTCGGTTTCGTGCTGGTCCACGAGGGCCGCGAGAATGCGGGTCAGGTGGGCGTGGTCCTCGCGGCTGAGGTGACGTTCGATGCCGCGCTCCATGCTCTGGATGCGGGGCCGCAGGTCGTTCAGGACGCGTTCGCCTTCGGGGGTGATGGTCAGGCGGCGGCGGTCGTCCGTGCTGCGCGTTCGGCGCAGGAGGCCGGCGTCCTCGAGTCGGGCGACCATGCCGGCGGTGGTGTTCTTGTCGAGGGTGCCAAGGGCCAACGTCATCTTCGTTCTCATGGGAGCTCGTGCCGGTCCACACGGGACCGACACGAGCGTGGAAGGACACCGATGAATTCCTCATGATCGGTGTCCGGATCATCGGCCCGCCTCCCCGGGTCGCGCGGACCTGCCGCTCCCGAAGGAGCGCGGGGCGTGAGGGCGTCCCCTGCCATCGGAACATCGGGCTGACCGCACGTACGCGGCGTGGAACGCGTCCGGGCGTCGCCGTCCTGGGACGTTCCGCCCCTCGCGAGCGGCTGATCATCCGGGCTTCACCTCGACTTCGTTACGGTCGTCTTATGCGCCGGGTCCCACCTCGCCTCCGCTGGCCTCTCCGCTCGTCGGGAACGACCTGACGATGCGGTCCGTCGTCGCGGCGGCCGAAGGTCGGCCCCTCTCCGACCCGGTCCGGCACCTGCTCGCGCGGCTCGCCGAGCACGACCGGGACACGTACCGACATGGCCTGCGCGTGGCGACGCTGTGCGAGGCGCTCGCCGGGCAGCTCGCCTGGACGGCCGCGCGGCGCGGCGCCGCTCACCTCGCGGGCCTCCCGAGCGGCGTGACGTGAGCG